>CAZOTC010000050.1:0-14704 GCA_964582605.1 uncultured Geobacter sp.
CGCTGGTTGGTCATCAGCAGCAGCCAAGAGGATAGGGCCATCAGCTCCCAGGCCATCAGCAGCAGCACACCGTTGCGGGCCACCAGCACCAGGGCCATTGAGGCAAGCAACAGTCCGGAGAAAAGTGTTACTTTTTTCTCAACCAGCGGCTGCTCTGCAGCGGGGAGATACGCAACGGCGTAGAGGGAACAGCAAGCGGCAGCAAGCAGAAGGGGAAGCAGAAAAAGTGCAGAGAGAGGATCAACCGAGAGTTCGCAGGGGCCAAAGGGTAGTGGCCAGTCAAGCAGGTAGTGTGCAGCAGGAGCGCCGCCAAGGATTCTCAGCGCCCCTGCCATGCCCCACAAGGCAGCACAGAAGGTGATGACAACCGATAGAATCTGGCCGGGTCCGGGCCGTTTTATAAACAGCCCCGGCAAACCGCTTAACCCGATCAGCGTAATTGCCCAGAGCAGGCAGGCGACCGGATCCCAAAGTGTGTATGCAACAAAGACCATGGTAAATCAGTTCCGTGACAACAGGACGAAAATCTCAGAGACACTGTTCTAAAGCATGGTATTTTTTCATACCAAGTTACGGCAAGCTATGCTATAAAAGCCTAAGAGTCAAGCAAAATCAACAACCAACAGGTTTAAACAGCGTTACACACAACCTGTGAAGGCAGATATTTTATGCAGTTACGAGCATCAGACGCGGCCCGGGCACTGAATGTGGATGAAAAAACCGTCCTGCGCTGGATACGACATGACAAACTGCCGGCCGAGCAGATTCGGGGGGACTTTCATATCAACCGGGTTGATCTGCTGGAATGGGCTACTGAGCGGGGAATCAAGGTAGATCCGTCCTTATATGATCTTGAAGACAGCAACGACGGAAGGCCGCTCCCCCTGCTCAGCCAATGCCTGGAAGCAGGAGGAATCCACTGCAAGGTAACGGGCAGCGATGTACCGTCGGTATTGCAGCAGGTGGTAAATCTCCTGAACCTGCCGGAAGAGCTGGACCCTGATTTTGTACTGCAGGTACTGCTGGCCCGTGAGGCGATGGGGACCACCGCCGTGGGTGACGGCATCGCCATCCCCCATGTTCGCAACCCGCTGCTGCTGCGTCTGCCGACACCAAAGGTCTCACTCTGCTTTCTGGCTCAGCCGGTTGATTTTGGAGCCCTGGACGGCAAGCCGGTGCAGACCCTGTTCACCATCACCAGCCCCACCGTCAAAACCCACCTGCATCTGCTTTCAAAACTGGCCTACGCCCTGCGGGACGAACGGTTGCGTCAGGCGCTGCAGACACCCTGCCGGAAGGAACTGATCCTGAAGGCCCTGCGGGAGATTGAAGCGGATATCGGGAGAAGCATTCCATGAACGGCTGGGGTGATCCGGCTCAGTTGCTGGTTCTCGCTCTACTGCTGTCCGCCCTGTCCGGCCTGCCGCTGCTTCTGCGTCTGGTAGCCCCTGCAGCCGGTCAGCGTCTGGCCGTCATGATGATGATCAGCGCGACAGTTGTGGGACTTTCCGCTGCCTTGATCACCCTGCTTTCCGGCTCAACCACCAGCTATACTCTAAGCATATCGCTCCCTTTCGGGCCTCATGTCCTGGCCCTTGATCCGCTTTCGAGCCTGTTTGTCATCCCGATTCTGCTGGTCGCCTGTTGCTGCAGCATCTACAGCCTGAGTTACTGGCCTGCCGATGAGCATCCCCGCACGATCCGCAAGATCACGCTCTTTTTCGGCCTGCTGGTGGCTGCGCTGCTCTGGGTGCTGCTGTCCCGCTCAGCCGCCCTGTTTCTGCTAGGCTGGGAGATCATGGCCCTGGCCGCCTACTTTGTGCTGACCACCAACGATACTGAGCAAGAGGTACGTACAGCAGGCACACTGTACATGATCTGCACCCATACCGGCACCCTGGCGCTGTTCGCCCTATTTTCGCTGCTTGCCGCCCAATCAGGCAGCTTCATGCTGCCAACTGCAGCAAGCCTGAGCGGCTCCACTCCCTTTGCTGTTGCACTGCTACTGCTGGCCCTGCTGGGCTTTGGCCTCAAGGCCGGCGCCATGCCGCTGCATGTCTGGCTGCCTTCGGCCCATGCCAATGCACCCAGCCATATCTCGGCCATCATGTCCGGGGTTATCCTCAAGATAGGTATCTACGGACTGGTCCGCACCCTTTCCTTTTTCTACGATGTTCCACTCTGGTGGGGGGCTACGGTTCTGGCCCTGGGGGTTGTCTCAGGTGTGGTTGGCGTGGTCTTTGCCATTGGACAGCATGACCTGAAACGACTGCTGGCCTACCACAGTATTGAAAATATCGGCATCATCTACATCGGCATCGGGGTGGCACTGATCGGCGTGACCAATCATTCCGGCCTGCTGATCCTGCTGGGAATGGGGGGGGCGCTGCTGCATGTGATTAACCATGCCCTATTCAAGGCGCTGCTGTTTCTGGGGGCCGGTTCCGTCATCCATGCCGTCGGCACTCGCCAGATTGACCGGATGGGCGGCCTGCTGCGGAGGATGCCCCGGACCGGACTGTTCTTTCTGGTCGGCGCCGTGGCGATCTGCGGCCTGCCTCCCCTAAACGGCTTTGTCAGTGAATTGCTGATCTACCTCGGCATGTTTAACGGCGCCATGCAGGGCAGCGGCGCGGCAGCAGTTGCCCTGGCCGCCCCGTTTCTGGCGCTGGTGGGTGGCCTGGCAGTGGCCTGTTTTGTCAAGGTCTTTGGCGTGGTCTTTCTGGGGACAGCTCGTTCCGGGCAGGTCGACCATGCCCATGAAGCACCCTTGTCCATGCAACTGCCGATGTTTCTGCTGGCGTTGGTCTGCGCTGCCATCGGCCTGCTGCCTGCCCTGGCAGCACCGCTGCTGGATAGTGCGGTCAGCTCCTGGTATCCCGGCCTTTCCGGGTCCGGACTACGGCTGGCAGTCTCCGCGCCGCTGGGCTGGATATCTCTGATGGGGTTTGCCGTGTTGCTGGCAGTTGCACTATTCCATCGGTTCACCAGGCGAACTGCCGCTGATCCGAATTCGGAAACCTGGGGCTGCGGTTATCTTGCCCCAAGCGCCGGAATGCAGTACAGCGCCTCATCCTTTGCCGAAATGCTGGTCAATCTGTTTGGAGGAATTCTGCGTCCGCACAGTCACCAGCCAGGCATCAACGGCTCCTTTCCCGGCCGGACCCGTTTTGAGAGCCATGTGCCGGAGGCGGTGTTGGAAAAGATCTATCTGCCGTTCCTGATCTGGACGAACCACAAACTGGCAACACTGCGGCAGCTGCAGCACGGCCAACTGCACCTCTACATTCTCTACACCCTGCTGACGCTGGTTGCCCTTCTGTCGATTCCACTGTAAGATTACTCATCATTTTTAACCCGGATTTTTGTCTCTGTTTAACAAGGCAATAGCCGTAGCTATTGCTGTGAAAATCGGGCAAAAGTTGTCGAAAAGCATCCGGCAGCGCTCGTGCAGGCGCTTTCATCGCCAAAAGAAATATCCGGATTCAAGGGCGCTCATATGAACCCCTTTGTCAGTCTGGGATAGTTGCTTCCGGAGCGGTAGGATGGCGTATTACAGGAGGTGCATCAGATGTCTGATGACAAGAAAAAACTTCTGGGTGAGGTGTTGCTTGAAAAACATGTGATCGACGAACAGGACGCTGTAGATGCCTTGGCCGACAATGAGGATGAAAACAAACGGCTTGGCCGTATCCTTATTTCTAAAAAAGTCATTTCAGAACAGGATTTACTGGCAGCCCTTGCGGAACAGCAGGCCAGCAGTCTGCGCTTGGGCGACATCCTGGTTGCCCGCGGGGTAGCCACCAGCAAGGATATTCTGCAGGCCTTTGCGCTGCAGCTTCAACAACGATCGGAGATCAGCACACCGGTTCAGCACAGGCTTTCACTTATAGGGTGGCTCAAAACCACCCGCATCTCATTCAGAAGACGTCTTGCCATTTTTATCACCCTGTTGATCGCCCTGATCATGTCTGTTGCCAGCATCTTTTTCTATCAGATACAAAAAGAGGAGTTCATCAGCCAGACCACCCGGCTGGGCATTTCACTGATCAAAAACTTCTCCCGCAACTGTTCAGTGCCGCTCCTTGAAAACGATGATGCGTCGCTCAATGTCCTTACAGAGGAGATCTCCAAGATCCGGGATGTTGACTATGTCAAGGTGATTGACACCAAGCAGACTGTGCTGGTCCATTCGGATATCAGCAAGATTGGCCTGCCATATCAACCGATACGTACCTATCTGTCGCGAGAAAAGTATGACCAGATTGAGATCACCAGCTACAGGGACAACAAAAGAGAGCTGTTGGACTTTTCGATACCGGTCACCTTCAGCAAGGTCATGCTTGGAACCGTTCATCTTGGGATTTCACTTGATTCGCTGAATAGAAAGATCATGCGTTCAGGACTTTTCATCCTCGCATTTACTACCGTGCTGATTGCCGTAGGAATCGGACTATCGCTATATATCGGCACCCAGTTCTCCCGCCCCATCCTGAATCTGCTGCATGGAACCACCGAAATCAAATCCGGCAATTTTTCCTTTCGAACTGAACGGCTCCAAAATGATGAACTTGGTGATCTTACCCTGGCCTTTAATGATATGGCAGAAGGCCTGAGAAAGAAAAAGGTTATTCAGGATGCCTTCGGGAAATATGTTACCCCCGAGATTGTGGAGATGATCCTTAAAAACCCAGAAAATCAATGGTTTCAAGGCAGAAAACTGACTGCAACGGTCATGTTCACAGACATACGCGGCTTTACCTCCTTTTCAGAAAAACATCCGGCAGAAGAGGTTGTTTCTGTTCTGAATGAACACTTTACGACAGCCACCGAGATCATACTGCGTCATGGCGGACATGTTGATAAATTTATTGGCGATGCCGTGCTTGCGGTATTCGGAGCATTGATGGAGTATGATGATCATGCTGAGCGCGCCGTACAGGCGGCAATTGCCTTGCAACGGGTCTTAAAAACCAAGGATACGGAAAGCGGCTTTGCGATCAGTATCGGAATCGGCATCAACAGCGGCGAGCTGATCGCCGGCAACATCGGTTCCCAAAAAAGAATGGAGTACACGGTGATAGGAGATACGGTCAACCTTGCTTCACGTCTCACCGCTCTAGCCGCCCCCGGCGAGATCATCATCAGCAGCGCAACCCATGGTGGGATTGAAACGGCAATGGAAATGGAACGGCTTGAACCGGTAGCGGTTAAAGGAAAAACTGAGAAGGTTGAGATCTATCGCGTCAGAGTTGGGGTATAGCGCAAGCAGCAGGCTGCAGAAATATGGCTGCGTTAACGGCGATCTTTCAGGGCATCAAGCAGTTTCTGCGCCCGGGTAATGTACTCTCTTGATTTTTTATGTTCAGGATCAATTGCCAACACCTCATTCCACTTGGCAATGGCACCCTGCAATTTCTGCTCACGAAAAAATTTCAGCCCGACCCGATAGAGATTTTCGGCTTTGTCTTTTAGTGCCTGACGGCATTTACTGATATACTCTTCGACCCGCTCAAACCGTTTCGCCACCCGTACAAAGGCATCAAGCGCCTGGCGATAGTCATGCCTGTTGAACAACGCAACACCGCTTTTGTACCAAGACAGGTTGAGATATCTGTTAACCTCTGGATCCCTGGGGGATTTTGACTTTGCCTTCTGCAATGCACTGATGGCGGCGCCATAGTTACCGTCTTCATAAAAGGCGATGGCAGTATCAAGATAGGTTGCCTCAACGCTCTCTTCATACTCAACAGTCGACTTCGGTTGCTGCGTCCGGGCTGCAACCTGTTTTTTGGCACGTGCCTGGATGGTGTGTTCTGACGACTCCAGCTGCAGCTCCTTCAAGGCCCGAACCGCTTCCGGGTAGTCAGACCGGATACGCAGGGCTTTCAGAAATTCCCGCTGTGCCGATGAAGCATCTTTTTCTGCCAGGGTAATTCCTGAACGGTAGTGCTTTTCTGCCAGCTGATCACGTTTGATGGTCAGTCGCTTCAACTCCTCTCG
Source organism: uncultured Geobacter sp. (assembly GCA_964582605.1). Lineage (GTDB taxonomy): Bacteria > Desulfobacterota > Desulfuromonadia > Geobacterales > Pseudopelobacteraceae > Trichlorobacter. The sequence continues at coordinate 6,004 of CAZOTC010000050.1, forward strand.
GGCAACACTGTTATCCGGGTCAATGGTCAGGGCAATTTTCAGCTGTTCAACCGCTGCCGTCAGATCACCTCTGAATTCCTGCTCGTGTGACTTTTTGACGGAATCATTCAGAGCCTGCGATGAGGGAGGCAGCTGTGGAGCTTCATGGGCGCAACCTCCAGCAAGCAGCAGGACTGCAAGACCACTCAACAGAAACAAACCGTATTTACCCTGTTGGCAGTTCATGGAATATCCCGATGGTAGGTATCGAGCAGTTTCGCAAAATCCTCGATCCTGTCACTGTTAAACACCATTGAACGGTTCAGGGACCAGGTATTTTGAAAAAAGGCGTTACCGCCACGCAAGACCGTAAAACCGGCCTTGTAACCATATTTCTGCATTGTTTTCAGAGTTTCCTGATTAAAATTGCCATAGGGATAGGCAAGGAAGCGGGCGGTTACACCGGTTTTTTCCTGAATAACTTTCTGAGACATTCCAATTTCCTTCTGGAGTTGGCTGTCACCTGCCCTGGTCAGGTCAGCATGGGTGACGGTGTGTGACTGCACCTCCATTACGCCAGATTTCACCATCTCGTTGATATCGTCCCATGAAAGCGTCATTGAACTGGGGCGAGACTTGATCAGGTCGGTATAGACGAATAGTACTGCAGTAAATCCATACTTTTTGAGGATCGGATAGGCGATGGTCCTGGCTGTCTTCCAGCCATCATCAATAGTGATAAGTACCGACTTCTTTGGGGGACGGCGGCGATACTCGATGAAATCATTCAGCTGATTAAGGGTAATGACAGAGTAACCGTTATTCTTCAGGAATGCCATCTGTCGATCAAAGGTTTCTTCTGATACGCTGATCTTGTTGGAGCTTTTCTGATGGCCGAACTGATGGTAGCAGAGGACCGGTACGGTCTGGTAACCGTCTGGATACAGGCCGCCCGGATTAGCAGGCTTGAGAGGGATAGCAACCGTATCTCCCTTTGTCAGCATTACATTTCCATTAAATTCCGAGATAAGATAGGCAAGTTTTGCATCTCCAAGATACTGGGACGCGAGAAGTTCATAGGTATCAGCTGCTTCAACGCTCACCACCACATAATCCTGAGAACGTTTTTCACGACCACCGGCAACGGGCGCTGCCGACGGGGCTACTGCCACAGTTGTTGCAACAGTAGTTTTTGATTCGGGTGTCACGGCACATCCGGCAAAGGACAAAAAACCGGAGAGTACCATACCAAGCCAACAGTATTTTATGAGAGATTCAAGCTGCATACAGGGTCACCCTCCAGGGTGGTATCCATGTAACATCAGATTGTAAACAAAACCAAGCTTAGCTCCTCGGACAGACCATCGTCAAAGTAAATTTAACCCGGATGTTCCAATAGCGTCACTTACCTGTAATGAACGTAAATTTCCTAATGAAAACCACTAAAAATTGGCATTAATTTCAAGCAGTTGCAAGACAATAAGGTTTCTCGACCCTCAAAACAAAGGTTTTTCAGTCGGATTTTAAGACCAGGAAGACACGGCATGGAGCGACATGGCCCAGCGACACCTGCAGCTCTACATCTGGTTGCCCTTCTGCTGTTTCCGCTGTAACATGGATAAAAAGACCATCTTCAGGAGTTTACCATGACCCTGCCCAGCCAGTTACGCACCAGCCTGACTACCGCAATTTTCTGCCTGACACTCCTTCCACCGCTCTGCTGGTCCGCAGAACCTCAGCGATCAAAGGGACAGACCGTTTATGTCTCAGCTTACTCCCACGTCTTTACCGGCCCACGGGCCAATCCCTACAACCTGGCCATTACCCTGGCGGTCAGAAACACTGATCCAGCCAACAGCCTTACGGTGACCGCCATTGACTACCATGACCACAACGGCAGGCTGATCCGCAGATACGCCTCTGCACCGCTTGGTCTGGCACCACTGGCATCCAGCTATGTCCACCTTGAAGAAAAGGATACCAGCGGCGGTTTCGCACCCAAGTTCATTGTGCGCTGGGAAGCCTCGCGCCCGGTGACGCAGCCGGTGATTGAGGCACTCATGATCGGCGCAACCTCAGGCCAGGGTATATCCTTTGTCAGCCAGGGGCAGGTAGTGCAGGAACGATAACCAGCATCTGCCTGATAAGAGAAGGAGATGAGAGGAGAGTCAGCCATGACCAATCCGGCTTGTAACAGGAGAACGCTCAGGTTTCCCGCAGACCACGGCACGTTGGTGCAAATTGATCTTCAGTGCGACAAGGACAGCTTCCAACCGGCAATCATTGGACTGGTGCTTGATGAAGCGGCAAAAGGCTGCAGGGCTGTTATTATCAGACACCCGGATATCTTTAAAGGGATGAAATGCCGTGTCAAGGTTGGCCGTCTCAGCCCGGTTCCGGCAGAAATCAAATGGGCAAAGGAGTTGGACCCGCAGGTGTATACGATCGGCCTGCAGTATCAAGCAGAATAATCCGCCTCACCGGCAGTCATCCAGATTCCCACCTGCTACAACAGGGCATCAACAGCCGGATGCCCTGTTTTTCTATCACCTGCCCCTTTTCCCTGCCCACTTTTCACCTTCCAGCAGCACAAAAACCGCCACGGCAGGTAACAACGTCAACAACAGTTGATCAGCTGACAAGGCTGAGGTTTTGAAGAATCCCTGCAGCGGCGGCAACCAGACCGCCAGCCCCTGCAAAAGCAGGACACAGGCTGCCATGGCCAGCAACAGCGGATTACTGAACAGCCCCATCTGCAGGAACGAACTACGGAAGGAACGCAGCGCCATGGCCTGGGCAACCTGAGCCAGGGCCAATGAGGCAAACAGTACCGTCTGCCAGGGGCCGCCGGCCTGCCAGACCTGCCAGGTGACCAGCATGCAGGAGCCACCGATCAGGCTACCGGTTAACAGGACGTGACGAATGGTGCGGCGGTCAAAGATCTGGCTGTCCGGGGCTATCGGCGGACGATGCATCACGTCCGGTTCCGGGCGTTCCACCCCCATGCCCAATCCCAACAGACCGTCGGTCAGAAGGTTCAGCCAAAGCAGCTGCAGCGGCGTCAGCGGCATCCCCATCCCCAGAAACGGCAGCACCAGTACGGCCAGGATCTTGCCGGTATTGCCCGCCACGGAAAAGACCACAAACTTACGGATGTTGTCGTAAATAGTGCGGCCTTCCTCCACCGCAGCCACAATGGTGGCAAAGTTGTCATCCAGCAGCACCATGTCCGAGGCTTCCCGGGCCACATCAGTGCCTATCTTGCCCATGGCCACCCCCACATCAGCCTTTTTCAGGGCCGGGGCATCATTGACCCCATCGCCGGTCATAGCTGCCACACCGCCGCTACGCTGGATCGCATCCACAATCTTAAGCTTATGCTCCGGCGCTACCCGGGCATAGATCGAGACCTGGCCCACCGCAGCATCAAACTGCTCCGGGCTCAGTCGATCAAGCTCGACTCCAGTCAAGGCGCCGCCAGAATCACTAATCCCCACCTGTCGGGCAATGGCACGGGCAGTCAGGGGGTGGTCGCCGGTGATCATAACCGGCCTGATACCGGCGGTCAGGCAACGCTGCACCGCTGCCCGAGCCTCTTCACGGGGGGGATCAGTCAGGGCTGCCAGACCGATGCAGACAAACTCCTGCGCCAGGGATTCCAGGCGATCATCAGCATCCGGCTGCAGCACCCGCAGTGCCAGGGCCAGCACCCGCTGCCCGTCGTCAGAAAGCCGGTCCGCAGCTGTTTGTAGCGCTTTTTTATGATCATCCGTCATCGCTACGACCTTACTGCTCAGTAAAACTGCGCTGCACAGTGCCAGCACACTGTCCAATGCCCCCTTGGCTGCCAGCAGCTTGCCGGAAGAGGGGCAAGGAACAAGGGGCAAGGGGCAAGGTAAGGCAGGATTGATTGCATGCACCGTAATCATCCGTTTGGTGACAGAATCAAAGGGGATCTCGGCAATCCGTGGCAGGGCCTGCTCCAGTTCGCTCCGGTAGAGTCCAACAGCTGCGGCTGCAGAGACCAGCGCCCCCTCGGTCGGGTCACCCAGTACCGATTCTTCACCATCTGCAACCTTCAATACGGCATCATTACAGAGCGTGCCGATCATCAATAAAAGCTGATCATATCCCCCCTCACCCGGCCTTTGGCCCCCCTCTCCCCCGGGGAGAGGGGTTGGGGGTGAGGGAACCAAGAGTGCCTCCGTGCTGATCAGCCCGGTCACGGTCATCCGGTTCTGGGTCAGGGTGCCGGTCTTGTCGCTGCAGATCACCGTAACACCACCAAGCGTTTCCACTGCCGGAAGGCGACGAATCAGGGCCTGGCGCTTCAGCATCCGCTGCGCCCCCAGGGCCAGGGTAATGGTCACCACAGCCGGCAACCCCTCAGGAATGGCAGCCACGGCGACACTGACCGCCAGCAGCAGCATATCCTTCAGGGCCTCGCCACGCAGCAGCCCAACCACAAAAATAAGACCTGCAACCGCAATCGAGACAATGGCCAACACCTTGCCCAGCCGGTCCAGCCGCCTCTGCAGCGGCGTCCACTCCTGCCCCACCTGTTGCAACAGGGTGGCAATCCTGCCCAGTTCAGTCTGCATACCGGTGGATACCACCAGTGCCACAGCACGGCCGGTCGAAACCAGAGTTCCCATAAACAGCAGATTGCGTCGGTCCCCCAGCGGCAGCTCTTCCGTTGCTATCCGGTCAGTCTGTTTCTCCACCGCCTCTGATTCGCCCGTCAGCAATGCCTCCTGGACCCTCAGGCCATGAGCCTCGATCAGGCGGCAATCTGCCGGTGCAACACTACCGGCCTCCAGCAGGACAACATCTCCCGGTACCAGCTCAGTCGCAGGCAGATCCTGCACCGTTCCGTTACGCCGCACCCGCACCAGAGGGACAGACAGCCGCTTCAGGGCCGCTATGGCCTTTTCAGCCCGGTAGTCCTGAAAAAAACCCAGCAGGGCAAACAGAATCACAATCGCAAAGATCGTCCCGGCATCCTTGAACGACCCAACCAGACCGGATACCACAGCAGCAGCGGCCAGGATCAAGGCCATCGTTGAGGTGAACTGCTCCCAGAGAATCTGCCAGGGGGTACGTCCTGCCTGTTCAGTCAACTCGTTATGGCCATACTGAACCAGCCTGCGATCAGCTTCATCCTGCGCGAGACCGTAAACCGGATCAACCTGCAACCTTCCGGCAGACTCTTCAGTTGTCATGGTGTGCCAACGGACGGTTTCCATATCTTCTCCAGACTTGCGTTTTGGGGGTAATCCGTTACTATGCGTGCATGTCAAAACCACTTGCCTACTTTACGCTTTGCTTTACCCTTGCCGTTATCTGCTTCGGCACCTGGCAACTGTACAGCGGTAACTTTACTGCTGCCTTTTCCAGCTTGCCGTTTCTGCTGATCATCTACCTGTACGTGCTTTCTTCCAGACCCAAACCACCAGAGGGGTGAACGGATCATTTACCGTTAACAAGCTTTTCAGCCAGCTCGCGCGCGCCATCCATCAGGTAGTCCCGTTTGGTCACATCGCTGCGTTCGGATATCCCCAGACCGCGCAGCAGATGCCCCGGACGGTAACCGTACCAGTTGAAAAAGAAGTCATAGCGGGGGAAGATGTCGGCAAAACTCTTTTCGTCAGGATGCCCCTGAATCAGGATCATGGCCACCCCTTTACCCGGCTCCAGGCGGCTGCAATCCGGCCGTGAGTAGTATTCAGGCTTCAGGTAGCAGAAGGTGCGATCAATGAAGGCCTTCAGCTGCGCCGTCACATCTCCGTAATAGACCGCCGAAGCAAGCACCACCGCATCAGCCTCCCGTACCTTTTCCAGCACCGGCATCAGATCATCCTTGATGACACAGGTCTCAGCACCGTTTTTGCAGGCGTAGCAGGCCTGACAGCCGCGGTAGTGCAGCTCATTCAGGCAGATTGTTTCAACCCCGGCACCCAGCTCAGCAGCCCTGGCCATCAGATGCGCCGCCACTGTGGCGCTGTTGCCGTTTTTTCTGGGTGACCCAAGCAGACAGACTATCTTCATAGTATCCCTCCTGACAGGTTGTTCCTGATTACTATACACCGTACCTCAACCTGATCAAAGTACCAAACCCGCTCAGAATTGACATTTTAACACCTGCAGGGTATGCAGTACATTCACTTTTTTGAGGAGTTCTGTATGTCATCCAACAACATGTCACATCGTACTTTTACCTTCATACTGCATCACCCCTGGCTGATCCTTGCCTCTGCCCTTCTGTTGGCTGCGCTGTCAGTCATCTATACGGTAAACAGGCTTGAATTTCTGACCGGTCGTGATGACCTGATGCCCCGGCATGCTGCTTTCCAGAAAGATTATCAGGCCTACCGGGCTGCCTTTGGCGATCAGGAAGATATTGCCGTGGTGATTGAAGGGGCTGATCCGGCCCTGGTCAGCACCTTCAGTGACGCCCTCTATGCCCGGCTGTTCCAGGAAAAGCGCCTCTTTCCGGAACTGTTGTACCCCGGCGGCATGCCCTACTTCCGCCAGAACGGCCTGCTGTTCATGTCGCTGGATGAGCTGAAGGCTATGCGCAGCACCCTTGAGATGGCTGCTCCGGTCCTGAAGGACCTGGCTGCCGCCCCTTCAATCCAGACCCTGTTCAGTTCGCTGACAGGACAGATCGATGATTACCTGAAGGCACCGGCACCAGACAAGCTGCAACGACTGACCTTCATGCTGGGCACGCTGGACAAAGGCTTTGCCGGGTTTGACGGTAAAAAGAGCGCCCTATCCATGGATTCATTCCTGACCGGAGGCACTGACGGCAAACCTTCCGCCCTGGAAAACGCCGGGAGGCAGCAGGTAATCGCCATACGTCCCCTGAAAGAGACCAACAGCTTTATTCCCGCTGAAAAGGCGATCAAAAAGGTACGGGAAGAACTGAACATTCTGCGTCAGAAGCCTGAATTCAAGGGAATTACCGCAGGAGTAACCGGCGTGCCGGTGCTGGAGTATGAAGAGATGGCCACCAGCATGTCCGATATGACCATCGCCTCGGTCCTGTCGCTGGCCCTGACCGTTATCCTGCTGCTGTTCGCCTTCCGGGGAGTCAAAAACACGGTTGCCGCCATGATTGCCCTGCTGGTAGCGATTGCCGTCGCCTTTGGTCTGGCAACACTCTTTGTGGGACATCTCAACATCCTCTCCATGGCCTTTGCGGTCATGCTGCTGGGACTGGGGGTAGAATACGGCATCCAGGTGGTGCTGCGTCATCAGGAACTAATGCAGGACACCCCCTTTGAACAGGCGTTGACTGAAGCACTCTCCTCAAACCTGCGCCCTATCCTGCTGGCCTTTACGACCACCGCCCTGGCCTTTCTGACCTTTCTTCTCACCGACTTCCGCGGTATCGCCGAACTGGGCCTGATCGCTGCCATGGGGGTCTTTGTCTGCTTTCTGGCAACCTTTACCGTCTTACCGGCCATGCTGGTGATACTGAAAGGGCACGAGACAGAAAAGAAAGAGTCAAGGATCAAGGAGCAAGTAGGCACGGGGCAAGGAATAAATCGCCTGTTTGTACGGCCCGGACTGATTGTTGCGGTCACCGCACTGTTCGCGCTGGTCGGAGCCGCAGCGCTGACCCGTGTGCCGTTTGATTTCAACATGCTGAACCTGCAGGCCAAAGGACTGGAATCGGTCACCTACGCCTACAAGCTGATGAAGAGCAAAGAGAACTCCGGCTACTTCGGGGTCTCCATGGCTAAAGACCGCGATGAGGCTCTCAGACTGACCAAACGCTTTGAGGCATTGCCCAGCGTAGACCATGTGGTCTCCCTGCCGGCCCTGGTGCCGGATCAGCAGCCGGAAAAACTGGCTGAGCTGGATCGGATCAAGCAGCTGATGGCACCGGTACAACCGCTGCCCTATGAAGAAAACCTGCGGGTGATGGAACTGCCGTCAGTTTTTGAAGGATTTCGCGAGCGGGTAGAAAAGCTGAAGCTTAACCTTGAAGCGCAAAAACTGCCCGAGGCGCAACCGATAACCGCCTTCCTGAAGACTCTGGACAGATTCTTTGCCGGACTGGAAAAGGAAAAAGACGGCAACGCACTGGTCATGCTACGCGAGATGCAGGAACGGATGTTTGCGCCGTTACCTGAAAAATTGAAGCTGCTGAAGGAAAGCCTGCAGGCAGGCACCGTAACCGAAGCAGATGTTCCACAGGCCCTGAAGCAGCGCTTTATCGGCAAGGATGGTCGCCTGCTGCTGCAGATCGCCCCAAAAAAAGAGATCTTCAACGAACAGCCCCTGGCGGAGTTCGTTACCCAGATCAAGACCGTTGACCCCCACGCCACCGGCGAACCGGTCAGCGTCTACGAATCGTTCAAGATCCTGAAGCTCTCCTACCTGCAGGCCTTTCTGTATGCGCTGGGGGGGGTGGTGCTGATCCTGCTGATCGCCTTTCGCAGCATACGCTCAACCCTGCTGGGAATAGCTCCTCTGGCAGCCGGACTGCTGCTGATGGTGGGAGGGATGTGGCTGTTCGGACTCAAGTTCAACGTGGCGAACATCATTGTCATGCCGCTCTTGCTGGGGGTGGGGATCGACTCTGCCATCTACATCATCAGCCGACACCTGAAGGGGGAGGAATCTCCGGTAGAGGTGGCCACCAGCAGCGCCGGAAAAGGGGTATTTCTGAACGCCCTCACCATCCTGTTCAGCTTCGGCGCCCTGATGG
>CAZOTC010000051.1:0-14500 GCA_964582605.1 uncultured Geobacter sp.
GTACCAAACATGAAGGTTGGGGCTGGATGTTGGCCGTTGATTTCTTTTTTGCCGGCATGGGTGGCGGCATGGTGCTGATCACCGGTTTGCTGGAGCTGTTTGCCGGCTCCGGCAGGCTTTCCCTGCTGGGCAATGTGATGGGACCGCTGTTCATGTGCATCGGCTGCGGTTTTCTGATCCTGGAACTGGGCAGGCCATTGCAGGCCTGGCGGGTCTTCATGAACCCCAAGGCGATCCTGACGGCCGGTGCCTGGTTGATGTCGGTGGCGATCGTTGCCGGACTGGTCTACGCCTCATTTGACCTGAATCCGGCCTGGTTCAAGATGGAAAAACTGTTCTGGCAGGACTGGGATCTGCTCCGCAAGCTGCTGGCCGTGGTCTGTGTCATAACCGGGCTGGTGGTCGCCACCTATCCGGGGGTACTGCTGGGTCGCCACAAGGGCCGTCCCTTCTGGGTCGGACCGGGCATCATGACCCTGTTTATGCTCTCTTCCATTGTGACCGGCACCGCTGCTCATTTTGTCAGTGCACTGATCTATCCGCCAAATTCGGTTCCCGGAATCTGGCACCATCTGCCGACCTTTGCGGGCGGCCTGCTGTTCTTCCAGCTGATCGGATGGATCGGGTATATCTGGATCAAGCGGACCGGCACCTCGGCGGCTGAGGCAGCCAGTGCCCTCAAATGGATCAACGGTCAGTATGCCGACAGCTTCAAGGCGGCATTCCTGTTCGTCGGTACCCTGGCACCGCTGGTGCTGGTCATGATCCCGTCCCTACTCTGCCAGGGGATCGGTGCCCTGCTGGTGCTGGTAGGTGGTGTGGTGATGCGCTGTCTGGTGGTCTATGCCGGTGAAGACCGCACCTGGATTCCGGGGGAGCAAAAGTACCGCAAACGGCTGCCCACCGGCAACGAAGCGTTCCTGAAGGCCTGGAGCAAGTAGTTCAATGCAGCACGGCAGCGCGCTACGCCTCCGGGCGGACACTCCATGAGTTCTTTGTACAACAACGATTCGACGGTTCCGGCAACGGGACCGTCGAATCTGTTTTGACAGGATCGGAAATGACATGAGTATAGCTACCCGCTTAATGTTGATTGGAACATCGGTATCGGCCATCTTCATTGCCGCACTGGTTGTCAGTGTCTTCGGTCTCTTCTCGATCAGATCCGTTGCTGAACAGTCCCTGGCCGTGGAACTGGAGACCCTGTTGCTGATCAAGGATATGCATGGAGCAGCACTCCAGTCGGGTCAGGCCACACGCAATATCCTGCTGAACCCCGGTGATACCAAGGCGATGGAGAACTATCGTAACGCCATGGCAGCGGCAAACCGGACACTTGAACAGCTACAGGGGCGTTTTGCCGCCGTAAGCAGCCGGAATGACACCTTGCACAAGCTGACCACGGCATGGAAGGACAATACCGCCCTGAAGGAGCAGATCATTGCCCTGGCCGGGGCTGCTGACCTTGCCCCCGCCAAGACCATCCTGCTGACCCGGGAGACCCCCCAATGGCGCCAGGTCAAGGAGCTGTTACTGCAGATCGAACAACAGCAACGCGAAAAACTGGCAACAAGCCGCACCGGCATGTCCAGCCGGGTATCCATGGTCATCCGGATTGTTGTGGTCTGCCTGCTGGTCGGGCTGACAGCGGCGGTTGGCGCACAACTGCTGATTACCCGACTGCTGACCCGCCGGTTGCATGCCATTACCGAAGGCCTGCACGCCCTGACCCATGGTGGTGGTGACCTGACCCGTAATTTCGTCGTAACCGGTAAAGACGACATCGCCAGACTGACGGAGGGGATAAACACCCTGGTGGCCTGGCTGCGGGAGATGGTGAGCACCCTGTATCATCAAGGGGAGCAGGTTGCCGTCAAGGTCTGTGAAATGTCCAAAACCACCCGGGAGACAGTGCAGACGGCAGAGCAGCAGAAGACCGAGGCGGTGGCGGTGGCGGTGGCGGCTGAGGAGATGACATCCACCTTGAACGGGGTGGCAAACAACACCCACAGCGCAGCCGATGTCGCCTCATCGGTCAACAACTCGGCCAACAGCGGCATGCAGGCGGTGGAAAAGGCCTGCGACTGCATGGAGGATATCAAGCAGAGTGTTGAGGTAACCCGAGATACGGTCGAACGTCTGACCCGCTCATCGGAGAAGATCGGCGAGATCGCCGGTCTGATCGAGGATATCGCGGACCAGACCAACCTGCTGGCGCTGAATGCCGCCATTGAGGCGGCCCGGGCCGGTGAGCAGGGCAGAGGCTTTGCCGTTGTCGCCGACGAAGTCAAGAACCTCTCCTCAAAGACCGCTGCCTCAACCCGTGAGATCAGCGGTATCATCAACGCCATCCGCCAGGAAAGCCGGCAGGCGGTTCAGGCGATGCATGATGAGTATGTACGTGTTGAAGATGGTGTTGCCACCGCCCGGGCCGCCAGGGAAGGACTGATACAGATCCTGCAACTGGCCGGTGAATCAACGGACATGATCAACCAGATCGCGACAGCCACCGAGGAGCAGAGCGTCGTTACCTCTGAAATCACCGACAAGATCCAGCATATCTCCGGTATGGCGCAGGATGTGAATCAGGAAATGCTGGCAACCGAAAAGACTCTGCTGGGACTCTCTGAAGTGGCCGAACTGATCTTCTCGTCGGTGGGCAGCTTCAGTGTCGGCACCTATCACGACCAAAAAAGGGCAATCGCCCTGGCGTTCCGTGATCGCGTTGTCGAGGCGCTTGAACAGGCAATGAACCGTGGTGAAATATCGCAGGATCAGCTCTTTTCGAGAAATTACCAGCCGATACCAAAGACCGATCCCCCCAAATACACCACGGCATATGACGCACTCTTTGAGAAAATCATCTCACCGATCCAGGAGGAGGTCATTGCTGCCAACCCTGACCTGGCCACCTCCACTGTCTTTGATGACCAGGGCTACCTGCCCTGCCACCTGAAGAAATTCAGCAAGCCGCTCACCGGCAACAAGGAGATCGATCAGGTGCAGAACCGTACCAAGCTGATCTTTACCGACAGGACCAGTGTGCGGGCCTGCAAGAACACACAGCCGTTCCTGCTGCAGACATTCATGCGTGTTTCCGGCGAGGTGATTATCGACCTTGCCTGCCCGGTGTTCATCCGGGGGAGGCATTGGGGCGCCGTCCGGATCGGCTACTCGCCCAGAGGTTAGCCGCATGAAGAAAACAACAGACAAGACTCGTTATGCAGCATAAACCGCCGGAGAAACCGCATGTCAGAACCAGCTTCAGAACAAGCAGCCAACGCTAACCTGATCCGCACCACCTCATCGGTCTGTCCGGTCTGCCTTGAGGTCATCCCGGCCCGGATCGTTAGCGAGGGCAGGGAAGTCCACATGTTCAAGGAATGTCCGCAACACGGCCCCTACAAGACCTACGTCTGGCCCGACAGAGATCATTACCAGTGGACCAACAGCTTCAGGATGCCGCCGGTGCGTCCGGAACATCCCATCCAGTCTTTGGGAGGCTGTCCCGACGACTGCGGCCTCTGTTCGGCCCACCAGCGTCGACCGACACTGGTTGAGATCGAACTGACGGAAAAATGCAATCTGCGCTGTCCGGTCTGTTTCATGTCGGCAGAAGAGATCCAGGCCAAGGCCGCGCCGGGACCGGACCTTGACGCCCTGGCCACAATCTACCGCTCGATTCTTGACCAAACCGGACCTGATACCGCGATTCAGTTGACCGGCGGTGAACCGACCATGCGGGCCGACCTGCCCGAGATTGTCAAACTGGGGCGCCGGATCGGATTTTCAGCCATAGAGGTCAACACCAACGGGGTCGTGTTGTCCCGGCACCCTGACTACGCCAGGAAGCTGGCTGCGGCAGGGGTCAGCGGTGTCTACATGCAGTTTGACGGCATGACCGGACAGATCTACCGGACCATCCGGGGGGCCGACCTGCTGGAGACCAAGCTGCGTGCCGTACAGCACTGCCGTGCCGCCGGTATCCAGATGGTACTGGCCATGACCGTGATCAGCGGGGTGAATGAGCTTGAGATGGGGGACGTGCTGCGTTTTGCCCTGGATAACCGGGATGTTGTTGCCGGCGTTGCCTTTCAGCCGGCCTTTGGCTCGGGCCGCTTCGACATCTCCCCTGACCGGCGCCTGACCATGGGGGATGTGGCCTTCATGCTGGCCGGGCAGAGCAACGGCCTGCTTGAACCGTACGACCTCTGGCCCCTGGGCTGCTCGCACCCGCTCTGCAGCTCAGCCACCTATATCATCGAGGATCAGGGCACGCTGGTCCCCTTGACCCGCCGGATCACCCCGGCTGACTATCACCGAGAATTTGACCCGGCCAGCCCCCAGGGGTCAGTCTTCCCAGATCTGGCGGAAAAACTGTTTCCCGGCAGCCAATCCGGCCTGTCGGTGGTGGTGATGAACTACATGGACGCCTTCAGCATGGATCTGGAACGGCTGAAAGAGTGCAGCATGACCGTATCGCGGGCTGACGGCTGCATCGTCCCGTTCTGTTCCTATCAATTGACGTCGCTGGACGGCACGAAACGAAAGACCCGGTAACATGACCATGAGCATGCCTCAGACAGTAAAGACAAACTGCCGCTTTTGCGGCTATCAATGCGGCCTGACCGCAACCGTGGAAAACGGCAGAGTGACCGGGGTTGCCCCGGACCCGACCCAGTACCCGGGTGATGAACGTATTCAGCACGGCTGCCGGCGCTGGCGAATGGCGCCGCAGTTTCTGGACCACCCCGACCGCGTCAACTACCCCCTGAAACGGGTAGGTGAACGGGGCAGCGGCCGGTGGCAGCGGATCAGCTGGGATCAAGCCCTGGATGAGATTGCGGACAAGCTGGCCGGACTGAAGGAACAGTTCGGACCGGAAACCCTGGCCACCTGCATCGGCGGTCCCCATGCCGTCTACTGGCCCCTGCACCGCTTCATGACGCTCTTCGGCAGCCCCAACAATGTCGGTATCGGCCAGATCTGCTGGAACCCCGGCACTCTGCTGCATGCGATCAGTTACGGCTGGACCCTTGATAATGAGCTGGAGCCTGACCTGACCGGTTGCCTGATGCTGTGGGGGGCAAACCACGCCGAGTCCGACAATTCGCTGCTCTGGCACCGGATTCAGCAGTACGCCCGGACCGGCAAACCGCTGATCGTGGTCGATCCCCGCCGTACCAGAACGGCTGAGCTGGCAACCCACTGGCTGGCGGTCCGGCCCGGTACCGATGCGGTACTTGCCCTGGGACTCATCCGGGCCATCGTGCAACATCGCTGGTATGATGCCCCCTTTGTCGATACCTGGTGTCACGGCTTTGCCAGACTGGCCGGACACTTGGAACCGTACACCCCCGGCTACGTTGCAGAAGTCACCGGCATACCGGCGGAACAGCTGCTGGAGGTGGCCCGCCTGTACGCCCTGCAGCGCCCCTCTGCGCTGTTTACCGGTCGCGGCATCGACCAGATCGGCCGCAACAGTGTACCGGCTCACCACGCCTTTGACATCCTGCGGGCCATTACCGGCAATATTGATCGTAAAGGGGCCTCCTGCATCACGGAGATGCCTGATTTCGTACCTGAACTTGATCTTGAGCTGAGTGACCAGTTTCCGGAACAGCAACGCAACAAACAGCTCGGGCAGCTGAAACTGCAGAGTTATCACGGCTACGAGCAGCTCAGAAAACTGACCGGCAAACAGGGCAAGCGGTTGCCGATGCGCTACCTGACCTCGACGCAACCCAACCTGGTCTGGCAGGCGATGCTGACCGACCGCCCCTACCCGATCCGTTCCATGATCGTGATGGCCACCAATCCGCTCTTGACCCAGGCTGATACCAGCCTGGTCTATCAGGCCCTCAAGAGCCTGGATCTGCTGGTGGTACTGGAACTGTTCAACACCCCCACGGCGATGCTGGCCGACTACCTGCTGCCCAGTGCCGGGGTGCTGGAACGGGCCCTGTTCGAGACCAAGGCCGGCACCGCCAACCTGGCCTACGGCGGCGCCAAGGCGGTGGAGCCGTACTACGAACGACGGCCCGACTTTGATTTCTGGCAGGGGTTGGGACGACGGCTGGGACAGCAGGAGGCCTGGCCCTGGAACAGTTTTGAGGAGAGTCTGGATGCCACCCTTGCCCCGACCGGGGTTGACTGGGAGACCTTCAGCCGGCATGGCCTGTACACGTTGCCGGAGGAGTACGAGAAGCACGAAAGAATCGATCCGGCCACCGGTAAAGCGGTCGGATTTGCCACCACAACCGGCAAAATCGAGCTGTACAGCGAGCTGCTCGCCAAGCTCGGGGCAGAACCGTTGCCGGTCCCCAAACCGGTAGCTGTTCTTGACGAACAGTATCCGCTTTCCCTGATCACCGGGGCCAGGTATCAGCCCTACTACGCCTCCAGCTTTCATCAGCTTGAGGGATTGCGCAAGCTGCATCCCGAGCCCTGGGCCGAGGTGAACAGCAGAACCGCCCAAAAACTGGGGCTGGTTGAAGGGACAACGGTCCGGATTACCACCGAAAAGGGAACCGCCTGCTTTGTACTCAAGATCTCGGAGATGTGCGATGACGTGGTCAGTGTCGAGTATGGCTGGTGGTATCCAGAGCAAAAGACCGCCGAGCCGGAACTGAGCGGACTGTGGCTGGCCAACGCCAATCTGCTGACCAGCGCCGACTATGCAACCGCAGACCCGCTGATCGGTACCGCCACCTACAACGGCATTCCCTGTTGCCTGCAGGCTGTTGACAGTGGTAAGAAATGAACCCGGGAAAAACAGTTCCCGCGGAGGCAAAAGATGATGATTGAACCGCAACAACTGATCCTGTTCTTTACCACCTCGGTCCTGCTGGCCCTGGCACCGGGTCCGGATATCCTTTTCGTACTGGCTCAAGCGGCCCAGCAGGGCAAAAAGGCAGGCTTGCTGGTGACGCTGGGGCTTTCTACCGGCCTGCTGGTACATACCGCCGCCGTCACCTTCGGCTTGGCTGCTGTTTACGCCCAGTCTGCAGTGGCATTTACCCTGCTCAAAGTGGTGGGGGCCGCCTATCTGGCCTGGCTGGCCTGGCAGTCGTTCCGGGCCGGCGCTCTGCAAGGGGACGCAGCCCGGGTTGATCAACTGAGTCCGGCCACACTGTACCGACGCGGTATCATCATGAACATCACCAACCCCAAGGTATCGATCTTTTTCCTGGCATTTCTGCCCCAGTTCGCCGATCCTTCCAGGGGTTCCCTGTCACTGCAGCTTTTGGTGCTGGGGGGGCTGTTCATCGTGGCAACCATCCTGGTCTTCAGCAGCGTCAGCCTGCTGGCCGGGGCCCTGGGGGATCGCTTCCGCCAGTCGGTCGGAGCCCAGAAGCTGTTGAACCGTATCGCAGGGACGATCTTTGCCGCACTGGCCGTCAAACTGGTGACAGCCCAGCGCTGACGAATCAAAAAACTGAAACAGAAGGAGTCATACAGATGAACTTCAACCATTTTGATGAACAGGGCCATGCGGTCATGGTGGATGTCAGCAGCAAGCAGGAGACCATGCGGACCGCCACGGCAGCTGCCGATGTGATCATGTCTGCAGAACTGCTGGCCGCCATTGCCCGGAAGAGCGTATCCAAGGGGGATGTGCTGGGGGTGGCGCGTCTGGCCGGCATCATGGCAGCCAAGAAGACCGACGACCTGATTCCGCTTTCCCATCCGCTCTCCCTGCACTCGGTCTCAATCGAGTTTGATCAGGACCCGGCAGCCTGCAGGATTCAGGCACGCTGCACCGTACGGGCCTTTGAACGGACCGGGGTTGAGATGGAGGCGATGACCGGCGCGGCGGTTGCTGCCCTGACCATCTACGACATGTGCAAAGGGACCGACAAATCCATCAGCATTGCAAACATCCGGCTGCTCTATAAAGAAGGCGGTAAAAGCGGTCTGTATCGCCGGGAGGAGGCAGCATGAGGGCCGCTATTCTGACCTTGAGCGACAAAGGGGCACGGGGTGAGCGGGTCGATGCCAGCGGACCGGCGCTGAGCGCCTGGCTGGCTGAGCGGGGGGTAACCACCGTTGCCGCCGAGGTGATCGCGGATGAGTATCAACAGATCATTGCCAAGCTGACCGCCTGGGCCGACAGCGATACCGCCGACCTGATCCTTACCACCGGCGGAACCGGGGTCTCCCCGCGGGACGTGACACCTGAGGCCACCATGCAGGTGGTTACCCGCCTGATACCGGGCATGGCCGAGCTGATGCGCCTGCGCAGTATGGAAAAAACCAAAATGGCAGCCCTGTCGCGGGCTGTGGCCGGTATCAGGGCTCAAAGCCTGATCATCAACCTACCCGGCAGTCCCAAAGGGGCGGTAGAAAATCTGGAGGCGGTCTGGCAGGTGGTCGGTCATGCCGTGGAAAAGATCCGTGGCGACAGCAGCGACTGCGGTGGACGTTTTGGCCTGACGGCCTGAAGCAAACCGCCTGCTCAATTGAGCAGGCGGCAGATGCAGGCCTTTGGCAGGATACTACAGAGAACGGGAAGGTTATCTGCTCCCGCTAACCCCCAGAAGTATAAGTCTGGTACCGGCGCCGCCGGTCACTGCGTCAATACGAGCATTGGCGGTAGCTCTGACGGCACGATGAATATACACGACCGTCCCGTTAATATTCATCATTTCAAAATCACCGGCCTCAGATGGTTCAGGTATGCCCCATCGCACGGACGGGACGTCTCTCGACTGTGCACCGCCTCAGCTGTAACAGACCTGCCTGTTCAGGCCGACGGTGACAGCATTTCCCTGCTCAACAATAATTTTCAGGGCTTTCGGCGTCAGTTTCAAATTCATAACAAACCATGTCTAAGCGGCAGCAGCTACCGGCTGAGGATTATCCAGATTCACCTGCTGCACATGAACGACTGCCGAATCGTCGGACTCCCACTGCATATCCAGCAGGATACTGATCCCTGAGGTCTTATTGGTAAAGTCGATCGGACCGCTGGCCTTGGTCATCAGCAGCTTGTTGCCGAAGCTTTCAACCAGCCGCAGGATCTCATCGATAAAGATCTCCTTGCCGCGCGCTACCAGCCCTTCTTTCACGCCTTCATCAAAGACAACCCGGAGATCACCATGCTCATATTTTGTCTTTTTCATCATTGTCCCCTTCCTTCCTTTCGTTGTTTATTCAGCTATCAATCACCAGCCGGGAAGGCAGCCGCTTCATAGCCCAGTTCCGTCAGGACGCTGATGGTCCTGTGGGGCAGTTGTATCCCGGCATCGTATGTATGTGCCAGCTGCATCATTTTCAGCACGGTCAGCAGATGGGCAAAATCAGGAACCAGATCAATATCCGGAACGGTCTCCAGCAGCGCGACAGGAATCTCCTGCTCCATCGCCTTGATGGCGATCATATCCAGCGCCGTAACCCCCAACCGGTTGTAAAAGACCTCGTCAAATCGAAAAGGGGTGCCGTGGGTATAGCCGATGATGTTGAAGCCGCACTCCTGATCAGCTCCCACGACCAGCGCCGCGCCATGCACCGTCAACTGGTCAAGCTTCTGAAAGGCAGTCCGCAGCGTCTGCGGCTGCAGTGTCGGCATATCGCCGCCGACAATGACGACAGCATCGGCCAACCGTTCCGAAGAGCCGTTTTTGAGGATATGATCCACGGCATACTGCATCCCTTTATCAAAAGATTCGCCGGTATCGCTGAAGATCTCCCTGACCCGTCCAGCTGACGGAACTTCGTTGAGAATACCTTCCAGATAACCAGCATCACCTTCAGCGTCATGGCAGACATACAGATCACAACAGTCGGCCTTCAGGCAGCTCTCAACAACATCAAGCAGGCAGGCCTGGTAGAACTCCTGCGCCTCTTCCCGGCTCAGGATACCGCCCCGCTCGGTGGTCAACCGCATTTTTACGGTTCCGGCACAGGGCACCTTGGTGAATATGACTACCGCGTTACGCACGAAGGATCTCTCTCAAAAAAGCCGATTATGCTGCTGCGGCAACCGTTTCCGGTTGCTCTGCCGGAAATTCCGCCAGATTGACCTTGCTTTTCGGTTTTTCCGCAAGGGTAAGGTCATCCAGATTTACTATCGCTACCTGTACCGTTACCTTCTTTTCATCTTCCCACTTCACATCCAGCGCCAGGCTGGCCTTGGTATCTTCATTGGTGATCTGGATCAGCTCATCTTTTTTGGATGCCATGATCTTGGAGGAGAAACTTTCGATCAGCCGGCAGACTTCAACCGGATTGATCCCGCGCATCATGAGCTCCTTTTGAACCGGTTCCTCAATCAGGATGGTCAGCTCGTTATCCTCAAATTTGCTTTTGAACATGATGACTCCTTTCAGCAGATAATGATGCGGCACGTTGGTATCATCTCCAGAGCAACCTCCATGCCATATATTTTACATAGTGAAACAGCCGGGTTATGCCGTAGCCACCATGAGGCTGTCCGTCTTCGAATATCCTTTTGATAAAGCCTCTTGTAAATTTGATAAGGACACCTGAACAGCAGATGCAGGGTGGAGCGGACAGGAGCTGCCTGGGCATTCACTATTCCGTTCCAGCTGCTGACAGGTGAGCGGCTTAAGTTCCGCAGGCGGCAGCCCAAACATCTGACCGGCCAGTTCCATACCGCGTCGCAAAGCCAGCCAGCAATCGCGCTGACAGCAACGTGCGGCCTGGTGGGAAGCGATATCAGCCAGCACCTGCTGCACCACCTGCTGTACAGTCTGACGCTGGGGAGCCTTGAGCGGGTTTGCCTCCAACAGCACGCTGAAAGCGATGCCGATACCGCTTGCAGCTCCGCAGACCCCCATGAAACCGCAACTTCCGCCCGGCACCTCTGCCCCGCGGCTGATGGCGGTGCTGAGCTGTTCATCACTGACCGGGTGACCGGCGTTACGCAGGGCAGCCAGAAACACCCCCGGTACCAGGGCATGGTACTGCGGCCCGTGGAGTGGAAAGGAGGGGTGGTTGCGGATCTGTGAGAACAGCTCCATCGGGTCTGTTGTGCAGGAGTTGCTGCAGAGCTGTTCCAGGCGCTGCAGGCTGTCGCCGATATGACATAGGTCACAGACAAAATGCCCGTTCTCACAGGCTGCATGGCTGTTGACGTCTGTACCGCAATAGTGGCAGGTCATCTCCTGTGGCGTTGACGAATAGACCAGCGGGGCGCTGCAGACCAGACATCCGGTGCTGTGCTGCGGCTCCACCGGTTCTGTAGACTTAGTCTGCCGGCGGGCCTCAGGGGGTTGGGAACAGCAGGAGCCGACGGACATCGCTACGTTGTCGACAAAGCCGAAAGAATCGATACGCCAGAGCTGATCGCCGAACAGCGCAGCCTCAGCCTGTGTAATCAGGGCCGGTTGACCGGCCCGGAGCCAGGTCCGACCTGAGAGCTTCAACGCCTCTGCCGGGCCGGGATAGATAACCTTCTCAGTGCAGACAGCATCCACGGCAGCAGGCTTTTCAGCCGTAAAGGTCAACGAGTAAAAGGGGTGGCCCTGGACGGTGCGGTAGGGATGCCGCCGGATGATCCGGTAGCGACAGAGGCCGCTTTCAGCGATGATACCGGCCAGATCCTTGTGGGTCATGGCGCCGGCGATGCATTCGCCGCGCAGTTCATCGTCATTCAGGATGGCTGCAGGCGGCTCATCTTCACAGACCACATCGGCGACAACCATCCGGCCGCCCGGAGCCAGCACCCGGCAGATCTCGGCAAAGGTCTGCCGTTTGTCCGGCGACAGGTTCAACACGCAGTTGGAGACCAGCACATCAACACTGCCCGTCTCAAGCGGCAACGTCTCCAGGTACCCCTTTACAAAACGCAGATTGTCGAACCCGAGTGCGGCCCGCACCTGTTCTGCCCCGCGATTGGCCAGCTCGAGCATCGGGTCCAGCATATCAACCCCGGTCACCTGCCCATCTGCCCCAACCAGGCGGGCGGCAATGAAGCATTCCACCCCGGTACCGCTGCCGATGTCAACCACCCGCTCGCCGGCCTGCAGGTCAGCATCCAGCACCGGGCTGCCGCAACCGTAGCCGCGAAAACGGAACTCCGCCGGGATATGGGTCAAGAGCGGATCGGCATAGGAGACCGGGTTCAGGATATCGGCCCGGCGGTCACCTGCGGCTTCGGCATAGAACTGCTTGACCCCTGACCGGCTGTCCTGATCATCATGCAGCAGGCAGTTGCTCTGGCAGAGCGCCACCGGGCCGTGTGAACTGCAGGTTTCAAGCAGCTCACCCATCTTCAGCCTGATGGCCGCTCCGGCCGGTTCAGGCAGACGGCCGGCAGCCTGCTCGATCAGCAGCAGTGAGACGGCTTCGATCAGGGGCTGGTACGGGTCACTGCCCTGATAGCTGCCGCTGTGGAAGTAACTGTGGTCAAAATCCCCACCGCCATGGAGGTAGCGCCAGGGGGTGCTGAGGGTGGCTGCCGTGGTCCGGCGGATCTCCGTAAGTACCTCGCTCTGCTGCCAGGCTTCAGCAAGCCCTGTATCAAGAGCGGTTGAAAGTTGAGGAACCCCCACGGTTGCCGCAGTGGGATAAAGCCGGTTATCCGGCCCGATTGCCGCTGATTCTACACCGGCACTGCTGCCGTCATGGATCGTGCCCGGCGGCGAGAAGATCCGCCGCCTGATCGCTTCAATGTTATCAATCGGCACCCCCCTGACACGGGAGCGTTCCATGGCGACATGCAGCAGCGGCAGCAGCTGTTCCGTCGGCACGGCCTGGCTCTCCCCTCCCCTGCCCCTGATGAAATACCACATGTAATGAACCGCTGCGGCCCCCGCATCTGCAGCAAAATCAACCAGCCAGGGGATATCCTGATGGTTGTCCTGTGTCGGGCACATGCTGAGCGTGAATTTCCAGCCGTTGTCTTTGAGAAACCGGAGCTGTCGCTCCAACAGCGCAAAGCTTCCGTTGCCCCGCACGGCATCATGCTGTTCCGGTGAACCGTCAAGGCTGATCTGGAGGCGAATCCGCTCCCTGGGCCAGGCAGGGTCCAGCTTCTGCGCTGCCAGGAGGCCGTTGCTCAGAATAACCAGTTGTGCATCCTGATGGGCAAGCAGCCCTTCAACCAGTTGACTGAAATGTTCATACACCAACGGCTCCCCCCCGGTCAGGGCAAATAGTCGGCAGCCCAGTGACGTGTAGGCGGTGGCGGCATGCTGCAGCAGCAGATCAAGCGGCAACTGTCGACGCTGGTCAGGACCGGAGCTGAACAGGCAGTGCGTACAGCTCATATTGCAGGCATCGGTGACGTGGAACCATAGTTCACGTAACGGAGGAGAGTCCGGAAGCAGCATCCCTCTGCCCGGATAGGGAGCTGCCGTCCCCTTTGGCAACCGTTGCAGAAACAGCCGGGAGTCGCTGTCGTGCAGCTCACAACCGTTGGCCGGCGACGTGAGCAGACGGTCCCCCTCGCTGGTCGGAACAAACCAGGACGGCAGCCCCGGTGCAAGGTAAAGAGCTGATGATCTGAGCGGAAACCGTATCCAGTCTGCGTGATTAAATGACATGATGAGTTATTCCCCGTATGAGTAGCTGGTTAGACAACATCCTGGTTGCCCTGAAGCGTTTTGCCTGCTGCAGAGGTCTGGCCGAGTTGTCTGCCAAGGGCATAATAGGAGCGTTCTGGAGCGCTGGCAAGCAGCGGTTGCAGCAGCCCGGCAATCGGCAGCCCCTGACTGCCAAGTATCTCTTCATCAGCCTTCACATCACAGATCCGACCGATAAACTGGGTGTGGCTCCCCAGATCAACGCTCTGCAGCAGACTGCATTCAAGATTGAGAGGAAACTCCTGCACGTAGGGGGCCTGGACCAGATCGCTGTTGACAGCGGTCAGGCCGGTCAGCGCAAACTTGTCGGTTGCAGCGCCCGAAACCATCCCGATCAGGTCCGCCTGGGCAAGCTGGCCGACAGCAGGCAGGTTGACCGAAAAGGCACCTGAAAGCAGGATATTTGTGTGTGACAGCCGGTTCTTCCGTACCGAAATTGCGACACAGGGCGGGTCGGAACAGCAGATACCGGCCCAGGAAACGGTGATCAGGTTGGGCCGACGACCTGCATCGTAACTGCCGACAACCCAGACCGGGGAAGGAACGGCCAGCGTATCTGCACCCAGAGAGCGTTTCATGGTCTGTTCTCCTTACAGGGAGATCACCAGGCCGTCATATCCGGCCTGCACGTTCGGGTGTGCTGCCGGCAACCGACGCAGCTCAACCGTGGTCAACGGTCGGCTGTAATGGACGGAGATGTGGGTCAGAATCACTGTCTTTGCCTCGGCCTGCTGCCCCAGTTCGATCGCCTCGGCAATGGACATATGGCTGTTGGGAAACCAGTTTTCGCCATTAAAGGTGGCGTCGCAGATCAGGTAATCAGCCCCCTGCACCAACGGCAGCGTCTCCGGGGGGAGACCGGCGGTGTCCGGGAAATAGGCCAGCCGGACAGTCGGCGAACTGACCATGAATCCGGCGGTTTCAATGCTGTGGCGGGCCGGTAGCGGCGT
>CAZOTC010000052.1:0-14420 GCA_964582605.1 uncultured Geobacter sp.
CGGGGCACGTCTGCTGCCTGCATGGTTTGAGCTGCTCTGCCGGCCCCGGCACCCGCTTTCAGACCCGTATGCTGCCGGCGAGGTCAAGCGGCTGATGCGCGTGATAACCGGCGACCTGTTGGGCTGGCTGAGAGAGCAGGGGGCGGAACCGCTCTTTGCAGATCAGCAGGTGATCTGCTTCGTGCCTCCAGCCGGGCAGAGCGGCGAGCAGACTGTCGCAGGACTGAACCGGCGTCTGACAGAACTGCTGCCCGGGGCGGAGCCGATACGCTGTAGCGGTCAGTACCGCTCGATATTTGTTTACAGCCTCAGCAATTATGCCCTGCTGGAGCAGAACGGAACACTGGTCTACCGTGGCCACGGCTTTGCCTACCACAGTATGGAGCCGTTTATGCTGGAGTTTTTGAAGCAGTCGCTTGCACTGCTACTGGACAACAGGCCGGACGAGGTCAGGGTGTTGCATGGCCGCTATCTGAGGAGGCTGGTGGCGCACGACGTCACACTTAACCAGCTGATGCGGACAGAGACACTGGCCGATACCCTGAAAAACTATCAGCAGGCTGTCCACGCGGGTAAACGGAACAGGGCAGCGGTCTATGAGTTGGCCCTGTCAGTTCCTGAAGCATGGCAGGTCGGGGATACGATCAGCTACTATGTGGCGGGAAACTCGAAGCAGGTGGCTGCACATGAAAGCTGCAGGTTTGCAGCGGATTTTGATCCGGCCCACCCGGATCTGAATATCCCCTGGTATGTTGAGCGGCTGCATCATCTGTTCAAGCGGCTTGAACCGTTTTTGCCAACGGAACCAACGCTTTTTTAACGTGACAGGCAGGGGGAAATCCCCGCTGCCTGTCTGAAGCAGAATCGTCTAGGCCATCTCAATAACCGTCTTGACGCACTTCCCGATCCCTTCGTATACCTCTGAGATCCGACCGGCCAGCATGTAGGCCGGGGTGGTGACGATTCTGTTGGCCTGATCCACGACAACACCGCTAGCCGGGCAGTCCTGATGTTTGGCGCCGGTCTTTGCAATCTCTGCGGCAGTGCCGGAGTCGTTACCGATGGTCAGGGTCGGACCGGCAGAGCTGCCGAGGATAGTTGCGATCAAGGCCGGTGCAATGCAAATGGCCCCGATCGGTTTTTTTGCTGCATGGATCTCTTTTACCAGTCGGGTTACCTCGGGATTTGCCGTGGCTCCGGCCCCTTTCTGGCCGAAATCGCACAGATTGAGGGCTGCGCCGAAACCGCCGGGAAACACCAAGGCGTCAATATCTGCCGCTGTGACCTCAGCAATGTCTTTGATGTTGCCTCTGGCAATCCGTGCCGCCTCAACCAGAACCTTCCGCTTTGCACCGGTTGGCTCCATGCTGCAGTGGTTCACCTCGTTCAGTTCGCTGTCCGGCGCCATGCAGACCGCTTCGGCACCGGCCTGATCAATGGCCAGCAGGGTGCAGACTGCCTCATGGATCTCACTGCCGTCACGTACGCCACAACCAGATAATACAACGCCAATCTTCTTCATGGGACTTTTCCTCCTTGCAGTTGTTCGGCCAGGGCCGTTTGAATGGCTTGATCAAAGGGGGTCAACGGAATCGGGATCAGCTCCCTGATCCGGTTATCACGGCAGATCACCTCGTTTTTTAAGCCCTCGATCAGGGCAATAGCTATAGCTGACTTGACCGGCGTGACCAGTCCGACCCAGTAGGATGACAGTTTGGGAGTCAGGACCGGCACCGGAAGAATCCAGATCCTTTTTCCTTCAACCCGTGCAAACCGTTCCATCATCTCTTTGTAGGTCAGGATATCCGGCCCGCCGATATCGAAGGTGCCTCCGGCAGTCCGTGGCTCTTCCAGACAGCCGGCCAGGTAGCTGATTACATCCGCAACTGCTATCGGCTGATTGCGGGTGGAGACCCAGCGGGGAGTGATCATGACCGGCAGCCGTTGCACCAGACTGTGGACCATTTCATAGGAGGCACCGCCGTAGCCGATGATAACCGCTGCCCGCAGAAAGGTGGTACTGAAACTGCCGTTCTGCAGGATATGGGCCACCTCCAGCCGGCTGGCCAGATGGTGAGAGAGATTGTCGCCGGTCTCCCCCAATCCCCCCAGATAGATCACCCGCTTGACACCGGCAGCATCGGCAGCAGCAGTAAAATTGCGGGCTGCCTGGCGGTCTTTGTCGGCAAAATCACCTTTGCCCTGTCCCATGGAGTGCACCAGATAGTAGGCGATATCAATATCCTGAAGCGCCGGTTTGAGGCTCTCCGGCTGCAGGAGATCAGCCAGTACCTGTTCGGCACTATCCGGGCAGTCCACCGGGCGACGATCCATACAACGTACCCGGTATCCACGATGCAGCAGTTCCAGCACTAATCTGCGGCCGATAAAGCCGCTTGCGCCGGTGACCAGTATCAGTTGATTCGTGACAGTAGTTTTCATATTCCTATTGTGACACAAAAACATCTGCTGGCAAGTAGACAGTTTTATGGCACACTAAAGAGTATGCCGACTGAACAGCCACAACAGATCGCCTGTCAGCAGGTGCTGGTAGAAGACAACTCTGTCTTTTCAATCCAGTGGATTGAGCTGTCTCCGGAACTGGCAGCCGGGTTAACTCCGGATACCGTGCTCAGGCGCTATATGGCGGCCATCAGGCGGATGACATCCGGGATCATTCAGCCGATAGAAACATCAGAAGGGGTGGCATTCAGTCTGCTTGGACGGTTTCCGTTACTCTGTTTTTTGCCGCCTGTGCCGGAGGAAACAGGTCTTGCCCTGCGCATCTGCGGTGGTCTGCTGGTACAAAAGGCCCAGTGTGATCGGGGCGAGTTGCTGTTTCAGTGTGAACCGCTGCCGGATGGCCGGACCAGAGTACTGTTGCGTCTCTCCGACTACTGCCCGCTGCTGCTGGGATCACCGCGTCCCTCCGTTATCCGGCGCTGGCTCTACCGCCTGACCCAGGCGACACTGCATCGTCTGGTAACGATCCGTTTCCTTTCCCTGCTCTACCGTGAGTTGGGCGGCACGGCACGTACGGTAAAGACCGTCACGGTGCAGGTGCGGCAAGGACTCCGGACCTGACCACAGAAACACTTGCCGCAGAACCGTTCAGCCCCTATACTGCAGTCCATGCATATACATCAGACCACCTTCATCAAAAGTGCCGTCAAGCCGGCTGACTACCCGCCGATCGACCTGCCGGAGATCGCCTTTGCCGGACGATCAAACGTGGGTAAATCATCACTGATCAACGTGCTGGTTGAGCGCAAGGCGCTGGTACGTACCAGCTCGACCCCCGGACGAACCCAGCTGATCAACTTTTTTCAGGTGACCGGAGCCGAATTCTCGCTCAATCTGGTTGACCTTCCCGGTTACGGCTACGCCAAGGTGCCTCTGGATGTCAAACGTCAGTGGGGGCCGATGATGGAACGCTATCTGTCCGGGCGGGAGTCGTTGCGGGGGGTGGTCCTGATCCTGGACATCCGTCGGATTCCATCTGGTGACGATCTGCAGATGCTGGACTGGCTGCGATCATTCAACCGGCGGCCGATTATCGTGCTGACCAAGTGCGACAAAGTCACCAAAAACGAACGGGCCAGACAGACCGCCCTCATTGCTGCAAAACTGCAGATGGATAAATCACTGCTGATCCATTTTTCAGCCCTGTCAAAGGATGGGCGTGACGGTGTCTGGCAGGCAATTAACCATGCCGTGGAGGCAGACGCACCATGACCAAAACCATGCCTGATCTGCAGCAGAGCCGCGATCATCGCAAGATCCCGATCCGCAAGGTGGGGGTCAAGAACATCTCCTACCCGATTGTGGTGCAGGATAAACAGCGCACTCTGCAGCATACCGTGGCCACTGTGGATATGTATGTGGATCTGCCTCACCATTTCAAAGGAACCCACATGAGCCGTTTTGTGGAGATCCTGAACCGCTATCGCGAGCAGATGGCCCTGGATCGTCTGGAGGATATTCTGCAGGAGATGCGGCAGAAACTGGGGGCGGAGACTGCCCACCTGCGGGTTGAGTTTCCCTATTTTATCGACAAGGCCGCCCCGGTTTCAAAGGCCCGCAGCCTGATGGAATACACCTGTGCCTTTGATGCCTGCCTGCAGGGTGATCAGCTTGATTTTGTGCTGGAGGTCAAGGTGCCGGTCACCTCACTCTGCCCCTGCAGCAAAGAACTTTCACAGTATGGCGCCCACAACCAGCGCAGCATCATGACCGTCAAGGTTCGTTACCGGGAGTTCATCTGGATTGAAGACCTGGTGGAGCTGATCGAACAGTGCGGCAGCAGTCCGCTCTACGCCCTGCTGAAACGGGCTGACGAAAAGTATGTGACCGAACAGGCCTACCGGAATCCCCGTTTTGTGGAGGATATGGTGCGGGAGGCTTACTTACGGCTTGCAGCACAGGAGAACATCCTCTGGTTTTCAGTGGAGGCGGAGAACTTTGAATCTATCCACAACCATTCGGCCTATGCAGCGGTTGAGCTGGATCGAAGGAGTGGAGGAGAACCGTGAAACCGGTCCTGGTCATTGCAGCGGTCCCCCGCGAGATTGAACTGCTGATCAGTGCTCTGCAAGATCCGTACAACGACGGTAATGCCTTTTGTCAGGCAACAGAAGGGCGGCTCGGGTCATGCAAACTGGTCTGCTGTGCTGCCGGTATCGGCAAGGCCAATGCCGGGGCTGCAGCAGCTTCGCTGATCGAGCGTTATCGCCCGGGACTGGTCATCATCACCGGTTGCGGCGGCGCCTATCCGGGCAGCGGTCTTTCGGTGGGGGAGCTGGCAGTGGCAAGCGACGAGCTGTTCGGTGATGAAGGGACGGTTACCCCTGACGGTTGGATGGATCTGAGAGAGATGGGGCTGCCGCTGTTTCAGGAAGGCGAGCGCTGCTGGTATAACACCATCCCGCTGGCGCGGCATGAGGCAGAAAAAGTAATGCAGCTTGCTGACAGCCATGGGCTGAGACTGGTACGGGGCCGTTTTGTAACGGTTTCCTGCTGCAGCGGAACACTGGCGCGGGGGCTTGAGCTGGGACGGCGTTATCAGGCGGTCTGTGAAAATATGGAGGGGGCTGCCGTTGCGCTTGTCGCCCTGCGTTACGGCATCCCTTGCCTTGAAATTCGTGGTATCAGCAATCTGGTTGAGGATCGCGACAGGTCACGCTGGGATATCGGACGTGCTGTGGAAGCGGCCCAACGTTTTGTGCTCAAGGTGATTGAAGAGCGGAACAGGTGACTATTGGCCGTACTCCGGCGGCAGGCCGACCTTGTTGGCCTGTTCCACCAGGGCGTTGAAACGCAGCCTGGTTGCTTCATAGTCACTATGGAGCTGTTTGTTCCGTGTATTGATGTCGTCAATCTGCGATCGTGTCAGCATTTTTTTCCCGTCTCCGCCCTCCTGCTTCAATGCCTCCTGTTTTTGCTGAATTGCGGCCAGCTCAGCCCGCAGCGCCCTGAACTGTGCCTGCCACTCTGCAGCGGTTCGGTCTCCGAAACGGGTTGAGGGAGTCACCTGTGTATCGGCAGCTGCAGCAGGCGGTGCCGCCGGCTTTGTTTCTTTTGCAGGCAGCGTTGCCGTAGGTGATCCTGTGGATGCTGCCGTGGGGGCTGATGAAGGGGTCGTGCTGTCGCCGACAGCCTGTTGCAGCGCCTTTTTACGGTGCTGCTTGGGAACAGAGCCGATATCGTCGGTAAAGTGGACGGTGCCTGTCGGATCGGTCCAAGAGTAGGTTGCTGCACCAGCCGTAAGCGGCATCAGGAACAGGAACAACAGGAAATGTCGTTTCATCTGCGCTCTACCTTTCACCAAAGATTGCCGTGCCCACCCGCACCAGTGTGGCCCCTTCTGCAATCGCCACCTCAAAATCACCGGACATTCCCATCGAAAGTTCAGTCAGTGTAACGCCGGGGATACCGATCTCATTAATCTGTTCTGCCAGCAGGCGCAGTTCGCGGAAAAAAGGACGGGCTGCCTCCGGATCGTCAAAAAAAGGCGGCATGGTCATCAAGCCTTGTACTCTGACTTGGGGCAGTCTGGAGATCGCTCTGACCAGTTCTATCGCCTCTGATGTCGTTGTACCGGATTTGCTTGCCTCGCCGGATACGTTAACCTGCACCAGGATGTCGCAGGGAGACCCTGTTTTGTCACGCCACTGCCGGTCAATCTCCTGGGCGAGGGAGTACCGGTCCACGGTATGGATCATGCTGACGATGCCGGGCAGATATTTGACCTTGTTGCTCTGCAGGTGCCCGATCATGTGCCATTGTATCTGAGCGGTGACCTGACCTGCCTTGTCGGCCAGCTCCTGGACATAGTTTTCACCGAACAGGATTTGTCCGGCTGCCGCTGCTTCGGTCACCATCGCTGCCGGATGCAGCTTGGAGACCGCCACCAGCCGTACTGAGTCGGGATTTCGACCGCAGACATCGCAGGCCCGTTGGATACGGTTCCGGATTTCTGCAAGGTTGTCGGCAATCAGGGACATGTTACAGGGCCTCCATCCGGCGCAAGGTGGTGATCAGCTCACAGGTGGGCAGCCCCACCACATTGGTGTACGAGCCGTGGATCTCGCGCACAAAATGTGCCGCACCTCCTTGAATCGCGTAGGCCCCGGCCTTGTCAAGGGGGCAACCGGTGTTTATATAGGCCTGTATTTCTTCATCAAACAGCTGTTTAAAGACCACCCCGGTCCGCACGGCCTCGGTTACGCAGGTTCCGCTTAACCGGTCGAGCACGGCATAGGCGGTCACCACCTCATGCCCCCTGCCGGAGAGGTCTGACAGCATCTGCCGGGCCTCCTGTTCATCAACCGGTTTACCCATGATCCGCCCCTCCAGCACCACAATGGTGTCGGCACCGATGAACCAGCGACCTGCAGCCTCACGCTCAGCTGCAGTGCGGGCCTTCTCTTCTGCAAGCCGCAGGGCATGGGGGACCGCCTCCTCACCGGGCAGCGGCTGTTCCGGTATATCGGCCGGCGCTATCCGAAAACTGATACCGGCCAGCTCCAGCAACTCGGACCGGCGTGGTGAGGCCGATGCCAGTACAATCAGAGGCTCATCTGCCATTACGCTTGCGCTCCTCTTCCCGCTCCTGCATCAGCCGCTGCTGCTGCTCAAGCTCGGCCCAGTGGGCCTTCCAGTCCTTTTTCTTTACCTTGTGGAGGAGAAACACACCGGGAATGATCACCACCCCCCAGAAGATATTCATCCCGGCGCCGTTTATCAGGCCGTAGACAAGGGATGCGACCCCCATCAGCAACAGGGCTGCCTCCAGGGAGAAGAGTCTGCCGATCAGGGATGCTTCCTGGCGTTCCCGTGCATCATCATGCTGCATCTGAAAACTCCTTCCAGGGGAAGATCTTGCCGGGATTGAGGATGTTGTTGGGATCCAGGGCCAGTTTGATCGACTGCATCGCCTTGATCTGGGCCGGTGAGAGTTCCATTTCTATGAACGGCTGTTTGGCCAGCCCCACGCCATGCTCGCCGGACATGGTGCCGTTCAGGTCAAGGGCAGCCTGAAACACTTCCCTGATCGCATCGTGGGCCTTCTGTTCCTGACCCGGTATCTCCTTGTTGATCATCACATTGACATGGATATTGCCGTCTCCGGCATGGCCGAAGTTGACAATCGGGATGTCGTACTTCTGCTGGATCTTTTCAATCTGACGGATCACCACCGGCACCTTGCTGCGGGGCACCACAATATCCTCATTATACTTGTGGGGATTCACATCCCGCAGAGAAGGAGAAACCAGCCGACGTACCTTCCAGAGCGCCTCCGACTCAGCCTTGTCTTTTGCAGCCCTGAACTGTACCAGGCCCAACGGCTTGATCAGGTTATGGATCCGCTCTGCCTGCTTTTCAACCAGCTCTGTATCGCCATCCACCTCAATCAGCAGAACGGCGCGGCCTTCCGGCGGAATCCCCAGGCTGAACCGTTTCTCGACGCACTGCAGGGTGGCGTAGTCCATGAATTCGAGCGTAGTAGGGATAATCTTGGCGCCGATGATGGTTGAAACGGCCTGGGCTGCGCCGTCAATGGAATCAAAAATGGTCAGCATGGTTTTCTTGGACTCGGGCAGGGGGAGCAGCTTGAAGATAATCTTGGTGATCACCCCCAGGGTGCCTTCACTGCCGCAGAGCAGGCGGGTCAGGTCATAGCCCACCACCGCCTTGTAGGTCTCAGTGCCGGTGCGGATGATCTCGCCGGTGGGCAGCACCACCTCCAATCCCATCACAAAATCCTTGGTAACGCCATACTTGACACAGCGGGGGCCACCGGCGTTCTCGGCCACATTGCCCCCCAGGGTTGAAAACTTGAGTGACGCCGGGTCAGGCGGATAGAATAGTCCCAGTTTTTCCACTGCCAGCTGGAACTCCTCAGTTACCAGACCGGGTTCCACCTCCGCAATCAGGTTTTCGGTGTCTATCCGCAGGATTCTGTTCATACGGGTGGTCACCAGCACCACGCCGCCTGCCTTGGGCAGGGCACCGCCGGTAAAGCCGCTGCCTGCACCGCGGGGGAAAACCGGAAATTTGCAGCGGTTGGCAAGCCTTAAGACTGCCGCTGTTTCGTCCGCATTGGCCGGGTGTACCACCGCAGACGGCAGAAATTCCATCTGGGTCGCATCGTAGCCGTAGCAGATCAGATCCTGTTTGGCGGTGGCAACGTTATCGGTACCAACAATCGCCTGTAATGCCTGTATGATTTCTGATGACAACATGATCGCCTCGAATTTGAAAGGTAGGGAATCTTACCTGATCAGCTGCTGTAATAGCAAGTGAAAGGGGCATATATTCGCTGTTGCCTGCAGACGCGGCTTCACGTAGTATAGCGGCCATTGATCGGGAGCCGCCAGATGGATGTACTTGTCATAACCGATATACCGCGTATGTCCGCTCTGTTTGAGCAGCTGGGCCGCCAGCATGCCGGATTGACGGTGGTCAGTGAGATACACCGGGGTATTGAGGCGTTAGAGCAGCACAAACCGGCAGTGGTCATTATTCAGAATCATCTGGCAGGCCTGTCTGCCGATATCCTCCGCAAACATATCAAATCAAAACTGGGGCGCAGAAAGGTCCGCTTTGCCCTGATCAGCAGCCCTGCTGCGCTGGATGTGGAAACCTCGGAGCAGTTTGAGGTGATACTCGATCCGTCGCTGCAGGACGAACAGCTGGAGCAGGCTGTTCACAAGCTCTTCAGGCCGCTTGTACATCCCGGACACCATGAGGAGAAGAATCAGTCGGCAGCCGGTGTCCATGAAGCCCCGGCACAGGAGCTGTTTTTGCCCGGATTACTGCACCAAAAGGCAGAGGCTGATCCGGAACAGACCGAAGCAAGCTCAGCTGTCAGCATCGGCCAGCCGGTTCCGGATGCAGATATCGAGCAGCCAGACCAGCCGCTCACCTATGACATGCCCCGGCGTACCGGTATCTCAATCATCTCTGATTTCAGCAGGCAGCTTGATACCCGGGCGGACGATACCGGAGCTGCAGCAGAGCCTTTTCCGGACCGTGAGGAGGATCTCGGTTTGCGGGATTTTCATCGTGCGCCGCACCTGATTACTGATTTTGATGAACCGCGTCCCTGGTACCGGCGGCCCGCTGTCCTGCTGGTCGCTGTCACCCTTGCTGCTGTTGTTGCAATCAGCCTGTATCAACATCGTGCTGCTATTGATCTGACCCCGGTCAATCCGGACAAGCTGAAGCCGGACTCAAAAGCGCCAGTCAAGTCGCTGCCTGCAGTACCTGTCGTTCCGGCAGTGCCGGTTGCGCCGCCGGCTCCTGCGGCACAACCGGCCCCCCAGCAGCAAAAACTGGCAACCCACGGTGTTCCCCGGCCCAGGGCGTTGCCCGGCTTTATCCCCAAAGAGGGGCATGATCCCGGCTATGGCAAGGATCATCCAGGCTGGGAGCACTATCGTGGCCAGACGGTCGAATACCGGGTCTTCCGCGAGAAGGATACGACCATCAAGGCGATACAGGTGATTGACCGGAGCGGCAACGGCATTCAGGAATCGTTTTACACCAGTATGATGAAAGAGCTTGCCGGCGTAACCTCAATGCGGCCAACCTCATCCGAGATCAAGGAGGGGTACGAGATCAGACGTGGGGTGGCCGGCGGGCTTGAGCTGGTGCAGTATCGTGATGCAGGGGGGGGGAGAATGCGGGGGTTTGTGGCAACCTGGCCCTGATGTCGAACCGGGCGGGCAGCGGGTGATACAACAGCGGGTGTCTCGTTCTGAGGCACCCGCCTTTTTATTGCGCCGACAGCTTCAGATAACAGTCGGCCCTGTTGAGCGAGGCTTCCGGCAACAGCGCAGATGAAGGATAGCGTTTGCTGAAGGCATCATAGAGTTTGATGGCGTTTTCGCAATCCCCCTTCTTATAGGCTGCTGCAGCGCGCTGATAGGCATGCCGCTCAGCTTTTGAGGTAGATCGCCCTGCGGAATCCTGTGTCTCTTCCGGCTTTTGCGGATTCTCTACGGCAGTGGGTGTCGTAGCAGCCGGTTGCGAACGGCGGTCCTTGCCGGCAGAGGGCGCAGGTGCCGCTGAAGCAGTCTTGGCTGCCTTACTGGATAGCGGAACCCGTACCACTTGCCCCGGTTTGATCCGGTGGGGATTTTTTATCTCGTTAAACAGGAGTATCTGCGGGTAGTAGTGACCGCGTCCCGCATACTGCTTGGAGATATGGGAGAGTGTATCCCCTTTTTTGACGGTAATCTCACGCACCAGCACCCCTTCGGCAGTTGTGCCGTCAGCCGGCTGAGGGGTGTAGAGAAAATCAGCTGCCCAGCCGGAAGAAGCTGCGGTCAGAAGGAGCGTCAGCAGCGGCAATCGAAAATCCGGTAGTCTCATATTAATACCTGTTCCCTGCATGGTCCTGATAGGTCAGCAGGCTTTTCAGCTGTACGCCGGTACCAACACCGGTACCTGATTTGATCCTGAATGATGCCTTGATAATCCTCTTCTCGCCGGCTCCCAGCTCGTTGAAGCGCCAGGTTGAGATGCCGGTTTTGGTTGTGGCGGCCGGTTGATCAGCTGCAACCAGTTCGATCTGTTCCGGCCAGCTGATCTCCAGATCAACCAGCCGTGCCAGGTTTGAGCCACGGTTCAGCACATCAAGCTCAACCGTCAACAACTCTCCCGGTATCATCCGACCTTCACGTCCTTTCATAGCCAGCTGCAGCATCGGACGTGAGTAGCCGATCTGGGCCTCTGCCGTCACCATGGCCCCCTGGGCCGATTCCGGTGCGGCGGTCAGGACAATCTTCTCAACAGCACCATCAGGGGCGTTGCGCGGGGTTGCCACTTCAAGCAGCACAGCGGCCTCTTCCTTGGGGCCCAACGGGCCGATTTCGGCAACCTCCGGCTCACCGGGCTGACGCAGACCGTCACGGTTCAGGTCATGATAGATGGTAACTTTCTGAAACGGTGCGGATGTTGCCACCAGGCTGATCCGTTCACGCTGGTTTCCTTTGTTGGTAATCCGTCCCGGAATGGATACGGTCTGACCCGGCACCGCCTTGACCCGTTCCATCGCCAGCTTTACGGCCAACTCGCTGACCGGCAGGACAAAGGTCGCATTTGACAGGAAGGTCCCTTTGGTCTGCAGGGCGTTGTTGATCAGGTCTGCCCGCAGCATCAGCTCTTCCTTGGCCAGTGCCTCCGGCTTGACCTGGAATGTCACCGCAAAATCACGGCTTTCGCCGGATTTCAGGGTGATGCCGTCAAGCAGCAGGGCAGCATCCATCTCCTGACGGAAACCGTTGGCTGCAGCTTCAACCGGCTGGTACTGGGCCGGATAGTTCAGGCGCAGGGTAACGTCCTGAGCCGTGGTTGATCCGACGTTTAACACGGCAACCCGGTACTGCAGCTTCTCGCCCGGTTGGGCCTGCTGTTTGTCGGTTTTGACCACAGCACGCAGCAGCGGGGCAGCAGCAATCAGGGAAACCACACGGCTTTGTGAGGCATCCGCCATAAACTGGGAGGCCGC
Source organism: uncultured Geobacter sp. (assembly GCA_964582605.1). Taxonomy (GTDB): domain Bacteria; phylum Desulfobacterota; class Desulfuromonadia; order Geobacterales; family Pseudopelobacteraceae; genus Trichlorobacter. The sequence continues at coordinate 12,017 of CAZOTC010000052.1, forward strand.
CTTGACCGGATGGGCGATTCTCAGCCCGTCGATGGCGCCGGCCGGGACCGTCAGCTGCAAAGTCCCCTTGAACCGCTCACCGGCTGCCAGCAACGGAGTCTGGTTGATAGCCTGATCCGGTGCGGCTGCGGCTGTAAAGCGTGAGCCGAATTCGGGAGGAAAGGCGGAGGCCAGATAGAAACTGTCCTGGCCGTTGCCGCGGTTCTGGATCTCAAACGGGATTGAACTCTTGCGGGCAACCTCAACCGGGGTGGCAGGCTGCTGCAGGTCAAACTCAAAGGCGGCGTACTGCGCCACTTCAAGTGTCAAGACCTGGGCTGTGCCGACGGTATCAGCCGATCCGGCAGCAGCGGGTGCAGCGGCAGCAACCGGCAGCGCAACGGCAACCCCCAGTTCTTTCAGGCGGGCAGCGGCGGTACGGGCAGCCGGCGAGCCGGGGAAACGGTCAAGAATCCGCTTGTATTCGGCAATCGCCTTTTCTTTCAGGCCGGCGCGTTCCTGACGGGCCTTTTCGGCAGCAACCCGGTCTGCTTCAGCCTTTTGCGCGGCAGTCCGTTCACGTTCCATTCTGGCCGCCGCCGCAGACGCGGCAACTTCAGCTGCGCGGCGTTCTTCATCCGCTTTCTGTGCCGCTTCTCTTACCGCAGCTTTTTCCTGTTCCAGGCGCTCTTTTTCAGCCTTCAGGGCAGCCTGTCGCTCGGCCTCTGCGGCCAACGCCGCCTGTTTTTCCTGCTCCTGTTTGAGAGCGGCAAGTCGCTCGGCTTCCGCTTTTTCTCTCGCCAGACGATCGGCTTCAGCCTTGGCCTTCAGGATACGGGCCTTTTCAGCCGCTTCCTCTGCCGCCTTTTGCTGTGCCAGCCGCTCGTTTTCAGCCTTGACCGCAGCAAGGCGCTCAGTCTCGGCCTTTTCGCGGGCCGCACGGTCACTTTCTGCCTTCACGGCAGCCTGCTTTTGGGCCTCTGCAGCCAGTGCCGCTGTCTTGAGCTCTTCTTCGCGCTTAGCAGCCGCCATCCGTTCAGCTTCGGCCTTTTCGCGGGCAAGTCGTTCCGCCTCGGCCTTCGCTTTCAGGATGCGGGCCTTTTCAGCCGCTTCCGCTGCCGTCTTTTGTTGTGCCAACCGCTCATTTTCGGCGGCGATTGCTGCCAGACGCTCCGCTTCTGCCTTCTCACGTGCAGCCCGCTCTGCCGCTGCAGCCGCCTGTTTCTGCTCTTCTTCCCGCTTGACGGCAGCCAGTCGTTCGGCCTCGGCCTTCTCACGTGCCAGCCGTTCTACTTCGGCCCTGGCCTTGGCAAGTCGCGTCTTTTCAGCCTCTTCCCGGGCCTTCTTCTCTGCTGCAGCCTGGGCCGCAGCAGCCTGTTCGGCCTTCAACCGGTCAGCCTCACGTTGTGCCGCTATGCTTCCCTGACCCTTTTCATGCTGGGCAGCCAGAACCAGCAGATCTTCTTCTACGGTGTTTTTAAGGGGGTTGTCAGGATACTCGCGGGTAAACTGTGCCATATAGCGGGCAGCTTCCTGACGCTGACCGGCCTTGAAGTGAGAACGGGCAAGCCAGAACAGGGTCATGTCACGCAGCGGGGATTCCGGATGTTTCTGAAGCAGATCGTCAAGACGGGTTATGGCGGCAGGATACTCTTTTTGCTGGTAGGCATTGAAACCTGCCAGAAACAGGCGAGAGTCTTCAGTCTCTTGTGCTGCTGCCGGCATCGCATACAACAGAGAAACAAGCACCAGGCAAGTAAAAAATGCCGTCAGCAAACGGCAGAAACTATGCATCTTCACGGGGGGCACCCTTTCACCGGCTGACCGGGACGGCGATGGTAACTGTCAAGAAATACTTGGATAAAATGCGTATCTCATAGCACCTTCGCCGTCCCTTGTCAACCGCCTAAAGCGGTGTTGGCGGCGCTTCAGCGGATATGATCCTCCGGGTAGGCCCCGATTTTGTGAATGGCAAGGTCAGGACCGTGAAACTCATCCTCTTCATGCAGACGGATGCCGACGGTCTTTGCCAGTGCCCCGTAGACCAGAAAGCCGCTTGCAACGGCAAACAACACGGCGGTAATCGAACCGGCAACCTGCGAGATAAAGCTGACCCCTCCCATCCCTCCCAGGAATTTCTGGCCGAAAATTCCGGCAGCGATACCGCCCCAGCTGCCGATCACGCCGTGCAGCGGCCAGACTCCCAGGACATCGTCAATCCTCAGCTTCTCCTGCTCAATCTGAAAGCCATACACAAAAATTACCGCAGCAATGGCGCCGGTGGCCAGGGCTCCGAGCGGGTGCATCAGGTCACTGCCGGCACAGACGGCAATCAGGCCTGCCAGCGCACCGTTGTGAACAAAACCGGGGTCGTTGCGTCCGGCAACCAGTGCCGCCAGCACTCCGCCGACCATGAACAGGAAGA
>CAZOTC010000053.1:0-13836 GCA_964582605.1 uncultured Geobacter sp.
GCCTAACGGTTTGTTATGTCTCGGTCGCTGTGCTCCGTGCGCCTTGTATCCAGCCATCCTCAAGACGTTTTCAAAGCCCTGTTAAAAACGATAGCCGGCAGTCAGGGTGAAATTCCGGCCGTTTTCAAGGATGCGGGAGCCCATCGCGATCGGATCGCGTTGGTAGTAGAGCGGCATGATATAGCGGGCATCAAAGAGGTTGTTGAGTGCGGCGGTCAGGGTAACTCCCTTATAGCGCCCCCCCAGCTGCAGGTTGGTGACGGCATACCCCGGCAGGGATGTCTCGTTCAGGGTGGGGTCAAAGCGATTCTGGCGGGCCACCAGGATCTGGTTGATACCGGCAAAGAAGCTGCGGTTGTCGTACTTGAAGCCCAGATGACCCCGCAGTGGCGGTATTTCTGCCAGAGGACGGTTATTGGTGCGGTTTTCTCCTTCACTGTAGGAGAGCACCGCTGTCAGCGTCAGGTTTGCAGGCAGTTTCAACGTTCCTTCACACTCGATCCCCCAGATGGTCGCATCCAGATTGGTTGCGCTGCGTGCCTGGGGCACACCGTTGCCCGTCCGTTTCACCGGCAGGATAAAATCGGATGCCTCGCTGTAAAAGAAGGTAAAACCGGCCCGGTGGCCGTCCGATGACCAGTTGGCGCCAAGATCGACCTGGCTGACCACGGTCTGCTTCAGCAACGGATTGCCAACCAGGTTGCTGCCGTTCCTGACCTGGCTGGTATACAGCTCGTGGGGGTCGGGCAGCCGGATGCCACGGCCTGCCTTGATACAGAATTCCAGTTCCGGCACTGCCTGCCAGAATAGCTGGGCGTTGGCGCTCCAGTCGGCAAAGTCCCGTGCAGGAGCTATTCCCTGACCGGGATAGTAAGGCTGGTAGAAGGATTGAATCCGGTCTGCAGCCAGGCTGTCGGCATGAATCCAGCTGAAGTCGCCCCGTGCCGCAATCACCGCCCGCAGGGATTGGGCAAGAGGAGTCTCATAAACTGCGTAGATACCGAGATTGCGTGTTGTCACATCGGGTATCAGAAGCTGGTTGTCATAATACTGCCACGGTGTTGTTCCCTGTTTCAGCAGAGACGAGTAACTGCCGTTCCAGTCCCGCTGATAGAAGTCAAGCCCGTTTTTCAACAGCCCCGGACCCAGCGCCAGCTCGACATCGCCCCGACCGCCGCTGGTGGTTGCCATGAAACGGTTGCTCATCGCATAATCCCGGGTCAGGAAGGCGCGGTACGGCAGGGCTGTGTTGGCAGGGTCGGAGGTTTCACGCTGCGAGTCGTCAATCCGGCTGAGGGCCTGGCTCCACCAGCCCTGCAGGCTGACTTCCCGGACCACTGAAGAAATCTTCCTAATGGTCAGACGGCCCTGAAGGCGGTGAACCTGTTCATCAGACATGTCAAAATTCTGGGTTGGAAACTTGATCTCATTACCCTGCAGGAAGGAATAGGATAGCTCGAATCGACTCTGGCTGGTGGGGTTGATGCCCCCCTTGAGCCAGAAGGTGTCAAGCCGGTACATTGGCAGATCTTCACTGCCGGGGCGGTAGTTGTTGTTGGCGTTCGGATAGGAGGTGCGGGTCAGGGGCTGCCCATCGCCGCCATCCGGCACCCCGCCGCTGCGCCCGGTGTAGCCGGCAGTGAAATCGGCCAGCGGGTTGCCGATCCCCAGTACGGCGGTGCCGTCAAAGCTGTCGTAGGAACCGTAGGAAAATGAGGTTCTGGCGGAAAACCGCTTCAGATTGTCCGGTGACGATACCTCGATACTGCCCCCTGCGGCCCCGGGAGATCGTAGGTTGTAAGGGCCTTTGGTGACGATAATCCGGCTGACATCGCTGTTGTTGACAATAAACGGACCGGCATCACCCCGGAACGGTGCGGCACCAAAGTAGGGGACGCCGTCGAAGGTTATCATGATATTTTCACGTTGATAGCCGCGGATAACGATGTTTGAGAGAGCCCCTTTAGTGAACGAACTGACACCTGATTGCCGCAGTGACTCACGGGGGTTGGACAGCAGCGGTGCGGGTTCCTGTACCGGCTCTTGAGCCTGACAGATGCCGGTCAACAGCAGTAAAAGGGCCGCAAGAGGAATCAGACACGTCCGTAACAGGTTCGTCATTGACGATGTTGGCATGTGGTACCCCTTCTGCACAACCTGTGTTAACGTTGATCAAACTATAGCGCAGGAACGGGAGATTGCAAGGGAGTCTGAAAAAAACTGCTGTTTCGTCTGGCGAAACAGGGAAAAAATGCTAAAATTGCCGACACCAGATCTGCTTCAGGAGGCAGCCTATGATGAGAAAACTGCGGTGTTTCATGCTTGGTTCCATGCTTGTGCTTGCGCTGCTGCAGCTTCTGCAAGGACCTGGTTTGGCTGCAGAGCAGCCGGCAGGTGCCCAGGAATACACCATGGGGGTCTTCCCCTTTATCCCCACTGCCAGTATTGAAGGGATCTTTGCGCCGCTGGCAGCAGAGATCGGTCGTGCCATCGGCAGGCCGGTCAAGCTGCGTACCACCACCTCCTTTGAAAAATTTATGGAGGAGTTGCGAGGCAGGAGCTACGACATCGCCTTTATCCAGCCCTTTGACTATGTCGATATCGCCAAACCAGGCGGGTACCTGGCGCTGGCTGCCCGCAACGACCGGCTCTCCAGCCACATAGTCGTGAAACAGGACAGCCCGGTCAGAGAGCTGAAAGATCTGAAGGGGATGCGATTCGGCATGCCTCCCAAGGTGTCTGCAGTCAGTTTCATGAACCGGATCGCTGTCAAGAAGGCAGGCCTCAATCCTGACAGTGACGTCAGGATGATCTACCTTGCCTCGCACCAGGCCTGTCTGCAACAGCTTCTGATCGGCAAGGTAGATGCCTGCGGTGTCTCACCGCCGGGGGTGCGGCTGGTTGAGCAGCAGATGAAGGCCAGTTTCCGTCTGATTCACGAGACCCCCGAGATTCCTTCGCCGCTGTTTGTCGTCAGAAAAGAGCTGCCGGCCAAAGATCGGGAGACGATCAAGGCTACTCTGTTGCAGAGTGATCTGGCCGGGGTCAAGCCGGAGCTGCGCGCCATGTTTCTGGGGGAGGTCAAAAAACCGTTCCGGGTCACCTCAGAACGTGACTACGACACCATCCGCAGCTATCTGAAGCTGCTCGGACACCGCTGATGCGGCTAAACTCCCTGCGCTATCGTTTTGCGCTGATCATTTCGCTGGTGGCCGGACTGCTGCTGATTCTGGTGATCCGGCTGAGTATCGGCATGTCCCACCAGGTGGCCCGCAGCCAGCTTGCAACCAAGGAAGAGGTGTTCGGCTCGTTCCTGCAGGATATTACCCGCAACGCACTGCTGCAGGGGGAGTACGAAGTGCTGCAGCTGTACCTTGAAAAGCTGCAGAAGGACCCCGAGGTGCTGCAGATCAAGGCGGCTGACTCGCGGGGGATTATTGTTGCCAGTACACAACCGACTGAGCTGGGCAGCAGCATCGGTCAGGAGTCAGGCCCGCCCGGCAGCGAGATTCAGCGTCGTACCATCAGCAATGAGACCGGTCTGGTCGGCACGGTCGAGATCCATTTCTCACATGCAAAGATTGACCAGCTGCACGGCAGGGTGCTCAGGACCAGTGTCCTGATTGCGGTTACCGGCTTTGCGCTGGTGGCCGGTATCAGTCTGGTGCTGGGCTTTCTGCTGACCCGGAGGCTGACACGGCTGACTGAAGCGGCCCAACGTCTGGCACAGGGGGAGCTGTCGGTGCAGGTGGAGCAGAGCGGCGGCCGGCAGGATGAGATTGCACTGCTGGGTGACGCCTTCAACACTATGGCCCGCCGGCTTGAGGCGATGGTTCATGAGCTGCGCACGGTCAATGCCTCCCTCGAAGAACGGGTTATGGAGCGGACCTTTCTGCTGGAGTCGGCCAATCAGGAGCTGGAGTTAGCCCGGGATGCAGCCGAGGCCGCCAGTGTGGCAAAGGGCAGCTTTCTGGCCAACATGAGTCACGAGATCCGGACTCCGATGAACGCCATCATCGGTATGACCCACCTGGCCCTCAAAACCGAGTTGACCGCCCAGCAGCAGGAATACCTGCGCAAGGTATCCTTTGCAGCCGAATCGCTTTTGGGAATAATCAATGATATCCTTGACTTTTCCAAGATTGAGGCCGGACGGCTGGAGATAGAGCAGCATGAGTTTCTGCTGGAAGAGGTACTGGACAAGCTGACCATGCTGGTTTCCGGCAAGATGCTGGAGAAAAAGCTGGAGTTTCTGGTTGAGTCCGATCCTGCCATCCCGCCGGTTCTGGTGGGGGATGCCCTGCGTCTTGGTCAGGTACTGGTCAACCTCTGTAACAACGCCGCCAAATTTACGGATCAGGGGGAGATCGTGCTTACCGCCCGTCTGGTCAGCCGCGATGGAAAACAGGTACAGCTCCGCTTTTCGGTACGGGATACCGGTATCGGCATGACGCCGGATGAGATAGCCCGGCTGTTTAAGCCGTTCAGTCAGGCTGATGTCTCAACCACACGCAGATACGGCGGTACCGGCCTTGGTCTGGCGATCTGCAAACAGCTGGTGGAGCAGATGGGGGGGGAGTTTACGGTGACCAGTGCGCCGGGCAAGGGGAGCGAATTCAGCTTTACGGCGCGACTCGGCATCGGCAACCTTGACCTGCACCGCAGGATTGTGCCGGAAGCAGATCTGCGCGGCCGAAGGGTGCTGGTGGTTGATGACAACCGCAGTGCCCGGGAGATCTTTGAGAGCCAGCTCAGCTCGTTAAGCTTCACTGTCACCAGTGTTCCCTCTGCCGAGGCAGGCATTGCAGAGCTGCTGAACGGTGAAAGGAAGCAGCATCCCTATGATCTGGTGCTGATGGACTGGATCATGCCTGACCTTGACGGATTTGAGGCTGCCCGCCGGATTCGCAGTAATGAGGCGATCATTCATGCCCCCCGGATCATCATGGCAACGGCCTACGGCTGCGATGAGGCTGCCCGCCGGGTGGCAACCGAAGGGCTTGACGGCTATATCACCAAGCCGACCAACCTGTCGGTGCTGTTTGACGGCATTATGAACGCCTTTGGCCGGGAAGGCCGCCGTCCGGCCGCAACGGTACGGAGTACCCGGCATGGCCGCTCCCGCCTGGCTGCCATCCGGGGCGGCTCGATCTTACTGGTTGAAGACAATGATTTTAACCGTCAGGTGGCGCTGGAACTGCTGGCTTCGGCCGGTTTGCGGGTAACCACGGCCGAGAACGGTGCCGAAGCGCTCAGGATCATCCGCGACCTGCATCCTGATCTGGTGTTGATGGATATCCAGATGCCGGTTATGGACGGCTATGAGGCAACCCGTCTGATCCGTGCCTTGCCAGAGGTCTCTGCTGTACCGATTATTGCCATGACGGCCCATGCCATGGCCTCTGATCGGGAGCGCTGCCTCAAGGCAGGTATGGACGATTATATTGCCAAGCCGATCGTCCCTGATGAACTGACTGAACTGCTGCTGGCCTGGCTGAAGCCGTCGGAACCGGCCGTGATGTCGGATGGCGGCCTGGATACAGCTGCTGACGCACCGGATATGAGCCTGCTTCCGACCGATCTGGCCGGGATTGATTGCAGGCAGGGGCTGGGCTACTGCAACAACAAGCCGGAATTCTATCTGGATCTGCTGCACAGCTTCCGTGACAGCCGTCGCAGCGCAGATCAGGAAGTCCGGCAGGCCCTGACAGCCGGCAACCGTGATGAGGCCCGCAGGCTGGCCCATACGATCAAGTCGGTCAGCGGCATCATCGGTGCACAGCAGCTGGCAGAGACAGCGCGCGAGCTTGAGACCTTTCTGGCTGAGCAGGAAGAAGAGCCTGAACAGCTGCTGGGATGCTTCTCGGAACAGCTGGCTGCGGTCATAGCCGGTCTTGACAACTGTCTTCCCGCACTGCCCCGGACCGCAACGGCAGCAGCTTCCCGTGATCCGGCCGGCTGTCTGCTGGTGGCCCGCGAGATAGGCCAGCTGCTGGATACGGATCTGCCCGGCGCCATGGAGCGGATCGATTCCCTTGAGCACTGTCTGAGCGGCGGCTGTCTGCATGAGAAACTGTTGGAACTGAAAAGGTGTCTTGCTGTGTTTGATATTGACCGAGCCCAGGATATTCTGGGACAGTTGACCGACCATTTGCAGGACGAGGCCGGAGGTGGGCGCAATGCCTGATGAACCAAAACGCCGCAAGGTGCTGATTGTGGACGATACCCCGGAAAACATCCAGGTGCTGATGAACCTGCTGCGGGATGAGTACGCCATTGTGGTTGCCAACAACGGTGAGCGTGCTCTGCACCTTGCAACCAGTCAGCCGGTCCCGGACATCATCCTGCTGGATGTGCTGATGCCCGGTATGGACGGGTATGAGGTCTGCACCAGACTGAAGCGTGACCCCCGCACGGAATCAATCCCGGTTATCTTTGTCACCGGACTGTCGGACCAGGCCGATGAACAGCGCGGCCTTGATCTGGGGGCGGTTGACTACATCCACAAGCCGTTTACACCGTCGCTGGTCAAGGCGCGGCTGCGCAATCATCTGGAGCTGAAGACCCACCGAGATCATCTGGAGGAGCTGGTCCATGAACGGACCCGCGAACTGATCCTGACCCAGGATGCCGCCATCTTCGGGCTGGGTATTCTTGCAGAGTACCGTGACATCGAAACCGGCGAACATATCCGCCGTACCCAGCACTACGTCCGCCTGATGGCAGAGCGTCTGAAAGATCACCAGCGTTTTAAAGGCTATTTTGACCGGACCACTCTGCGGCTGCTGTTTAATTCAGCCCCGTTACACGATATCGGCAAGGTAGGGGTGCCGGACAGCGTGCTCCAGAAACCGGCACCGCTGTCTGATGCCGAATTTGAAAACATGAAGCAGCACACGTTGTTCGGCCGGGATATCATCAAGCGGATTGAGACCGGCATGCGTAACAACGCCGCCTCCGCCTTTCTCCGTTTTGCCGAAGAGCTGGCCTATACCCATCACGAGCACTGGGACGGAACCGGCTATCATGGTCTGAAGGGAGACCAGATTCCGGTCTCAGGTCGCTTGATGGCCCTGGCTGATGTCTATGATGCCCTGACCAGTCTGCGGGTCTACAAACCGGCTTACCCGCACGAACAGGCGGTCAGGATCATTTCCGGCGGCGATGGTCGTACCTGTCCGGAGCATTTTGATCCGTTTGTGCTGCAGGCCTTTCTTGACCTTGAAGAGGAGATCAGGTTGATCTGCCTCTCCTGCCGCGAGGCGCCCGAAGCGGACGGCTGATCCTTTTTGCTGTGGCACCGGAAACGGTAGAAGTGGTATACTCTTCCTACTTTTCTGAAGGAGAGCACCCATGGGCCTGCACCGATTTTCACTCTTGTTTACAGCTGTTGCGCTGTGCTGTTTTCTGTTTTCCGGCGTCGACCGCAGCCATGCAGCTGAAGCCCCGCTAAAGGGTGAATATGTGCTGGGGGTGTTCCCGTTCCTGCCTGCAGCCAATCTGGAAGGGATCTTTGCCCCGATTGCCGCCGAACTTTCAAAAGCGCTGGGCAAACCGGTACGCCTGCGCCTGACCAGCAGTTACGGCGCTTTTATCACGGCGCTGCAGGATCAGGCCTTTGACATCATCCATGTCCATCCCTTTGACTACATCCGGTTTGCACGTCAGAAAGGATACTACCCCCAGGTTGCCAGAGCCGAAGACCTGTTTGCGCAGTTCTCCGTCAAAAGCGGTTCCGCCATCAACAGGATCAGCGATCTGAAGGGGAAACAGGTGGGAACCCCGCCTTCAACCGGAGCAGTGACCTACCTTGCACTGGACGAGCTGCACAAGGCGGGGCTGGTGCCGGGCAAGAACCTGACCATCCGCAACTTTTCCAATCACCTGGCCTGTCTCCAGCAGCTTCAGATCGGCAACGTTGATAGCTGTGCCACCAGTGCCTCAACCCTGAAGACGTTTGAGTCCCAGTTTGGGCTGCCGATGAAGCGGATCGGTCATTCAATCTCAATCCCCCATACCATGTTTGCCGTCCACAGCCGCATTCCGGTTACGGAGCGGGAGACCATCAGGGCAACGCTGCTGTCCAGCACCCTTTCACAGGTAGATCCCAAGTTGCGCCAGCTGTTTATCGAATCCGGCAATGCTTCCACGGGACGCTACTTCAAGGCGGTCAGCGACAAGGATTATGATCCTGCCAGGAAAATCCTGAAGCGTCTGGGCACCCAGTGAAAATCATCTCGCTCAGATACCGGATTGCGCTGGTGGTATTCATACTGCAACTGGCAATTTTTACGCCGTTGCTCTGGTTTACCTTTACCGCCAACCGTGATGCGGATCTGAAGCAGCTCCAGGCCCGTGAGGATGTCTTTCTCAGTCTGGTTTCGCAGTTGGGGCGTTCTGCGCTCCTGACCGGCGATTCCTCCGAGTTTCAGCTTTTTATCACCACCTTTGCCGCTGCTCCCCATATCAAGCGGATCGTTCTGCTGAACCGGTCCGGTACGGTGGTGGCAAGTACCACCCCGTCAGACCTGGGGGGGGGAGTGCCGCTGGTTGCAGCGGAGCACGGCACGGTCTGGAAACAGGCCGAGATCACCAACGCGACTGAGCAGCTGGGCATGATCAAGGTCCACTTTTCGCGGGGTGAGATGGATAAAAACCTGCAGCCGCTGCTGCAGCGGGGGATGCCGATCGCCCTTGCCGGTGTTGTGCTGAGCGCGCTGGTCGGTATGGGACTGGGTACCCTGCTGACCCGGCGGCTGAAGACCCTGGAACGTGCCTCGCAGCGGATGAGCGAAGGGGACGTGGGGGTGACGGTTGCAATCTCCGGGCATGACGAAGTGGCGCGGCTGGCTCAGGTGTTCAATGAAATGTCCGTCAACCTGTCAACCCAGTTTGAAGAACTGCAGCAGGTACAGCAGGAGCTGTCTCATCAGGCCCAGCATGACCCGCTGACCGGGCTGCCGAACCGCCTGCTGTTCGATCTGCGCTGCAGCCAGGCCATTGCAGCCTCAATGCATAATCATCACAGCCTGGCCCTGCTCTTTTTTGATCTGGACCACTTCAAGAATATCAATGACAGCTACGGCCATCAGGTGGGAGATTGTGTGCTGCGCTCGGTTGCAGCACGGCTGACGCTGATCCTGAAGGACAACTATCTGATTGCACGGCTGGGTGGGGATGAGTTCTGCGTGCTGATGGACCGGGTGGAACAGGAAGAGGAGGCTGCTGCGGTTGCCCAGTCAATCCTGGATATGCTGGCGGTACCGCTGGCCTGCGAGGAACATGAGTTTTTCCTGACCGCCAGCATCGGCATCTGCCTCTATCCGAAGGACGGCGATGACGAGGTCAGGCTGTTGCGCAACGCCGATACCGCCATGTATCGGGCCAAGGCTGCCGGACGCGGCAGCTACCGATTTTACTCCCGTGAGCAGACCTCAAACGTACGGGAGCGGACATCACTGGAGCAGCGGCTGCGCAAGGCGATTGATCGCGGCGAGCTCCGTCTGAATTACCAGCCCCAGATCTGCCTGAACAGCGGTGATGTGGTGGGGGTGGAGGCGCTGGCCCGCTGGACAAGCCCGGAGTTCGGTCTGGTTGCACCGGACAAGTTTATCCCGATTGCAGAAGAGAGCGGCCTGATCCTGTCCATGGGAGAATGGATACTTGATGATGCCTGCCGCCAGATGCAGCAGTGGCGTCAGCAAGGGGCGCAGATACCCCGTGTGGCGGTTAATATCTCTGCCCTGCAGATTCAACGGGGTGATATCGCCGCGCTGGTGCGGCGTGCCCTGGACAGCACCGGTCTGCCTGCCGGCTGTCTGGAGCTTGAGATTACCGAGGGGTACATCATGCAGGATGCCGACCGGGCCGTTCAGGTGCTGCAACAGCTGCGGGATCTGGGGGTGTCGATCGCCATTGACGACTTCGGCACCGGTTTCTCATCCCTCTCCTACCTGCATCGTCTGCCGATCGACCGGCTTAAGATCGACAAATCCTTTGTACAGGAGATCGGCAGCACTTCCCGGGCAGCGCAGGTGGCCCAGGCGGTGGTGAACCTGGGTACCACCATGGGATTGACGGTGATCGGCGAAGGGGTGGAACAGGCTGTCCATGCCGAAACGTTGCGGGCCTGGGGTTGTCATGAAGGCCAGGGCTTCCTCTATTCCAGGGCGGTGGCGCCTGATCAGCTCCACTTGCTGGCACCGTTCAGGAGACCGGCATGAAGGCGGTCATCCAGCGGGTACGCAGTGCGTCTGTAACGGTTGACGGACAGATCGTCGGGCAGATCGGCCAGGGGATCATGGTGCTGCTTGGGGTGGAAAAAGGCGACACCGAAGCAGCGGCGGACTGGCTGGCGGAAAAGATCACCGTTTTGCGGATCTTTGAGGATGATCAGGGTAAGATGAACCGGTCTCTGCCGGAGATCGGCGGTGCGATTCTGGCCGTGTCCCAGTTTACCCTGGCCGGAAACTGCGACAAAGGCAGGCGGCCCTCCTTTGACACTGCAGCTCCGGCGGAAGAGGGAAAACGGTTATACGACCATTTTGTGGAGTCCTTGAAACGGCAGGCTGTACCGGTACAGACCGGTATCTTTCAGGCAGATATGCAGGTGGCTCTGGTCAATGACGGGCCGGTCACCTTTATCCTGGAGCGACGCGCACAGCTATGAATAACGAGATGCTTTCGGCAACCCTGACGCTCCCCTTCTGCGTCTGCGATGTTATGGCAGGACTGCTGTTGTTGGGAGCTGTTCTGCTGGCGGTTTCGCTATTCTTTGTACGCAATCTGGCAAAAGAACTGCCCAAAGGGATCAACCGCACCAGCTGGCGGTTGCTGGGTATTTTCATACTGGTATTCATCATTGGTTACATCAGTTTCTATCTGATGAAACAGGGGAGCCACTACGACCGGCATGAGATGCTGGTGCCGATTATTTTCTTCTTCGGTGCGATCTTTGTGCTGCTGGTCTGCTTTCTTGCCTACCGCACGACCAAAGAGTTGAAACGGGTGGTTGAGCTTGAGCAGGAGACCATTACTGATCCGCTGATGGGGATTTTTAACCGACGTTTCCTTGACCGGCGCCTGCATGAAGAGCTGGTGCGGGCCAAGCGGCATGGGTTGGAACTGTCGTTGATGCTGCTGGACATAGATCATTTCAAGCGGGTGAACGATACCTGGGGACACCAGAACGGTGATATTGTTCTGAAGCATCTGGCGCAGCTCCTGACAAACACCCTGCGTCAGACCGATCTGGTGGCCCGTTTTGGCGGCGAAGAGGTGGTAATTCTGCTGCCGCATACGCCCAAAGCAGAAACGGCTGCACTGGCAGAGCGGATCAGGCGTACGGTTGAGCAGACCCCGGTGCTGATCAGCGCCGGAGATGACGGCTATCACGAACTGCGGATTACGGTCAGTATAGGCGTCAGCTGCCTGTTTTCGGAAGAAGATGGCGCCTGCGATATTCTGGAGCGTGCTGATAAGGCGCTCTACCAGGCCAAAGAGGCAGGTCGTAACCGGGTGGTTGACTGTATCGGCCATGCGCAGTCGCGTAAGGAGCAGGCCGCGCAATGACCCCGGGGCTGCTGAGAGACCGGGCAGTACAGGGCTGCCTCGTGTCGGCCTGGCTGCTGTTTGCTGCCGGATGGGTGCTGCCTTCTCCGGTGGCCGGGTTTTTTCTGGCGTTCCTCGCGGTAACCTGCGCTGTGTTGCCGCTGGCCTTCGGAACCCGCAGACAACGGCTCAGCGCCATCACCGCCCTGCTGCTGGGGGTGATTCTGGCCGGCGTGCAGGCCCGCAAGGCCGGTAACGATCCTTACTTTAAAAAGGGTCCTGTTCTTTCTCGCCGAACAGGCTGAGGTTCTGCAGGGCTGCAAAGGGCTGGTTGCCGAAACTGTTTTTCTGCGGTTTCGGTTTTTCTTTTACAACAACCGGCTCCGGTGCCGCCTCTGCCAACGGCTCCGACAGGGCGATCAGTTCCTCTTCCTCCCCATTCATCCCGTTGCCGGTAAAGAAATACAGGTTGTAGAGCCGGTGGTGGCTGGTCCAGCGATTGCCCTGGGCGGTCTCTTTGGCGATATGGGAGCGGATGCCGTTGATCTTGGAGTCCATGTCGTCCAGATAATGCAGGATGGTGGCCTCCACGGTCTTGGGCCGTTTGGGGGAGCCGTACTCGTACTGGCCGTGGTGGGACAGCAGCAGGTGCTTCAGCAGCATGGCCAGTTCACGGGGAAAGCCGGGGATCGTGGCGATCCGTTGGGTCAGCATCTCCACGCCGATACTGATATGCCCGATCAGGCGCCCTTCGTCAGTGTACTCGAAGGCGCGTTCGTAGGACAGCTCCGCCACCTTGCCCAGATCATGCAGCAGGGCGCCCGTCACCAGCAGATCCCTGTTCAGGTCCGGGTAGAGCGGCACAATCGCATCCACCAGCCTGACGACCGACAGCGAATGTTCCAGCAGACCTCCAAGATAGACATGGTGCATCCCTTTGGCTGCCGGGGCCTTGCAGTAACCGGCCATAAACGCGGCGTCTGCCTGAAACGATTCCATCAAAAGCTTCAGGTACGGATTGGTCAGAGATGCGATGACGCGGGTCAGTTCAGCCTTCATCTCCGCCGGCGGCACCGGCGAGACCGGCACGAAATCGGCCAGATCAACCCCCTCTTCCTCCAGCCGTTTGATCTCTTTGGCCACCAGCTGCATCTTGCCCATGTAAAGCGAGGCCGTGCCGCGGATCTGGACAAAATCACCCTTCTGGAAGAGTTTATCCAGCTCATCCACGTTGTCCCACAGTTTGCCGTCAACCTCGCCGCTCTTGTCCATAAACTTCAGGTTCATATACGGCTTGCCGTTCTTGGCCATAGCCATGGTCTTTTCCTTGACCATGAAGACTGAAGCAACGACGTCTCTATCTTTCAGCTCTGCAATAAACTGCTTCGGCATGAGGAGTTCCTTCCTGATGATCTGAGAGACAGGAGTACACCAGAAAGGAACTGTCCTGCAACCATGTAATTACTTCTGAGGTGGACTGCTTTGCTCAAGGAGATCATGAATCCGGCTCCGGGTACGCAGGCGGTTGACCAGCAGATCGGTCTGCAATGCTGCCTGTTCTGCAGCCAGAACTGTAACGGCAGCCTCGTTGAACGGTTTTGCCTCAACGGCCTTCTGCAATGCACGACGATTCTTCTGCAGCTTCTGCAGCAGCGGCAGCGCTTTCATCTGCTCTGCATCCATCAGTTCTTCAACCCGGTCGTGGATGGCCGGCGGCACAGGCGGCAGAGCCGGTTGCGGCGGACCGCATTCCCAGCGTGGCGGCGGCATCTCTCCGTAGGGGGGGTGGGCAAAAGCGGTTACAGCTCCCAATAGTGCCGTTGTTACAACAGCTCCTGCTACGGTCTTCATTCCCATAGTGTATCTCCTCTCTTGTTGAGATAGCCCTGCAAGCAGTCACTATCTGGAAGAAAGCGTACCAGCATCCGAGATGTTTGCGGGTTAAGAGAGCTGCCGGATCGGTAAAATAATGTTAAGGAGAGGCGCAGGCATCCTCTATTGGGTGATACCTGCGCTGTGCTGGCGGTTGGCTGCCGTACTAAGCCGAAGTCGACAGGCTGGTGCTGCTTGTTGTTTGACTGTAACTGTTCGAACTCTGCTGCATATAGCTGTTCAGGGCCGCGGTAAGAATACTTTTGAGTATCGTGTTGGCGCTGCTGTCGCTCGTTGCGGTTGATGACTCTTCAAGCGCATCCAGAATGCTTTGCAAGGTCTGGGCTACGGTGTCCTGTGAACCGGTATCCTGCTGCATGCCGCCGCCCGGGTGATGCCGGGGGCCATGCGCCG
>CAZOTC010000054.1:0-13475 GCA_964582605.1 uncultured Geobacter sp.
CCCGGCCTTGATCATGGTAAAGTCGGTTACCGCCACGCCGCCATACTGCATGACATGCTCGATCCGCCCAAACAGGTTGTTGTAGGTCGGATTTGACTCAAAGACGATCGGTGCCCCTTCAGTCTCTTTGTTATCTACCAGCAGATTTACTTCATACCGTTCAAAACTCGGTTCTTGACGGGGGATCTTCAGGCCGGGTATCTGGGGCT
This sequence comes from uncultured Geobacter sp., assembly GCA_964582605.1. Taxonomy (GTDB): domain Bacteria; phylum Desulfobacterota; class Desulfuromonadia; order Geobacterales; family Pseudopelobacteraceae; genus Trichlorobacter. Next base: position 210 of record CAZOTC010000054.1, read on the forward strand.
GAGTCGGTTGCGGCTTGAAATCCTCAAGGTTTTTGAGAATATCTTCCTGGACCGTCTCAAGATAGGCAAGCACCTTGTCAAGACCGGCATATTTCTCACGCAGCGGATCCAGACGGTGCCCGAGACATGACAGCCCCAGCTCCCGGTCCGCCTGAGACAACGACTCCTTGGTGGCCTTCTCGTTCTCCCTCACCTGACGCAGCACGTCGTTCAGGCGTTCAGTCAACAGCTTGCCCTGTTCTTCAAGCTTTGTCCGTTCCTCGTCAGTCAGCGCCTCATACTCTTCCTGGGTAAAGTTATGGTCATCCTTCTGAGGGACAATCACAAGCCCGGAAACGGTGCGTTGCAGGACAAAGCCATGCTCTTCCGACTCAGTTTCCAGTAGTTCAAACAGTTCATTGCTCTGGGTCTGATACTGTTCCAGTATCTCGGTCCGCCGTGATTCATACTCCTTGCTCTCAAGCGCTTTGGGAATGTCCTTTTTGAAGGCCTCCACCAGTTCTTTCATGTCAGCAGCAAGCTCACTCCCGCGACCGGAAGGGAGGGATAATGAGACCGGGTTATCAGCATCCTTGAAATTGTAGACATAGACCCAATCGTCAGGAGTAGGCTCATCCTTTGCTCGCTGGCGCAGAAGGTTACGAATGGTTGACGTCCTGCCGGTACCGGTTTGCCCCGATATATAGAGGTTAAAGCCGGTCTCCCTGACCCCCAGGCCAAAGTCAATCGAGCGCAGCGCCCGTTCCTGCCCCACCGCATCCACCAGATCAGGCAGATCGGCAGTGGTGCTGAAATCCAACTGGCCTGGATCACAGGTCCAACGCAGCTTCTCTATCGGTACACGGGTATCACTGCTAACGGGCATGGCCCCTCCTGTTATAAATGTTACTATCGTTGCCCGGACAGACAGACCTGGTTACGCCCGCTGTTTTTTGCCCGGTACAGGGCCGCATCAGCAGCCTTGATCACCTCTTCAGCTGTTGCATGGCGACCGCCTGATTCTGCCACCCCGATACTGACCGTTACCGAGACCTCACGGTCAGCATGTTTTTTGGTACGGTTGCCCTGCCCCTTGCTGTCATCCTTGGGACGATCATCGGAACGGAGTGCCATCTTGTAGTCTGCTATGGCCTGTCGAAGCTTCTCAAGGTGCGGCGCAGCATCCTTGGCCCCCTTACCGGAAAAGACCACCGTAAACTCTTCACCGCCATACCGGAATGATCGTCCGCCTCCCGAAACTGCCATCAGTCGCCCGGCAACCACCTTCAGAACCTGATCCCCCACATCGTGACCGTAGGTATCATTAAACCGTTTGAAGTGATCAACATCAACCATCGCAATGGCATATCTGCTCCCAAGGCCACGCAACAACTCGTTCAACGCACGTCGGGAAGGGATGCCGGTCATGTCATCGCGAAAGGCCATGTTGTGCGAATCCTGGATAATCGCCAGTATCAGCACCAGACAGACGGTTCCGCTAAAAACAGCCATAACAAAAGGGGTGTAGGGCCGTACCAGCATAATGCCGAAGGCAAGCGCTACCACAAACAGGGCACCTTCAACCGGCGACGGGCGCTGCCACGTCCGACGGAGCGAAACGGAAATTGAGCCGAGCAGCAACAATCCGCTCAGCTGCGGAAGTGGTAAACCGGACAATACCGGGGCTTGCAGCAGAGGCCCGGTCAGCGACAGCCAGATAGTCTGGCTGCCCTGATAGAGTGTCACCCAGAACAGCAGCAGCTGGATACCTAAGAAAAGCAACCGCATCCGTCCGGTTACGCCGGAAAGCCCCTTTTCACGCATCAGACTGACTACAAACAGGTTAAACGGCAGCAGCACCGCCAGGGCACTGTAAACCAGTAACGCCTTTGGATGGGCCTCGCCCTCTGCCAGGTAGGTAGTGGAAAGATAATATGCCACTGCAGTAAGCAGTATCAGCAGACAGACCCTGCCCCTGCGGAAATGATAACCGGACATGAAGGCTATGACTGCCAGCAGATACGGTGCCATACTCAGCAGTTCCTGTTGGGCGAGAGAAAGCACTGAGACCCTTGACAGCAGCAACCAGGAGAACAGCAACAACAGCAGCGGAAGAATCAGGTGCGAAAGGTGGCGAAACATAACGAGCAAACCTGGCGGCTATGCCTGATCAGACTGAACCATGAGTGACGAAACAGCACGCCCGACAGCAGACAGCACCTCCGGATCATCCGGCAAGGTTGCTGCCAAACGTGTCAGATACCCCCGTTCCTGCAGCAGCCGTCTGGCAGTGACATAATTGAGGTCGTAGACCCATGATATCTGTAACAGCTTGAAATCATTCAATACACGTGCCTGCTCCAGCTTGACAATCCTGCCCTCAGCCAACGCAGCAAGGCAAGCAGGGGTCACCTCCGGCAGGTCAGGGAAACCGAGCCTCACAGCTGAAGCCCGTTCCGTCTCCGGCGTCTGGTAATAGTCAAGGAACACCCGCCAGATATCAAGCTTGTCGGCATCACGGATCAAACGGATATAGCGGTCAGTCGGTGAAGCGATCCGTTCCGGCAGCTCCAGCAGATTATGAAAACGGACTGCTTCTTCAATCAGCAAGACCTCTTCAGCAGCCAGATGGTTCAGCAGTCCTTCATTGCGGATTACTTCCAGTGAAAGTCGGGCATGGTTGTCGGATTCGCTGTCACGGAAGGTACGCCAGCGGCGGTATTGGGGAAAACGACCGACATCATGCAGCAGTGCCGTACTCAAAGCAAGCAGCGTCTCAGCTTCATTAAGCCCCTCACCTGCCGCCAACTCCTCCATACAGGCCACCACCCGCAGGGTATGCTCCTCTTTCAGACGGATATTACGCATACCTTCCGGATCAAGGTCACCAAATCCGGCAACATAGGCGTGAAACCACTGTTGCAGCAGTTTAAAATCAGCAGACTGCATTACTCTTTCGTCCCGGTATAGATTGAAGCGATACCGAAGGTGAGCGGCTGACAACGCACATGTTTGAAGCCGATATCCGTCATGGTGGCACAGAATTCATCACTGGAGGGAAATTCAAGCACGGAATCCGGCAGATATTTGTAGGCATCATACCGCGAAAAAATACCACCAATGATCGGCAAAATTGTGCGGAAGTAAAAATGATATAACCAGCGAAACAGAGCTGAACGCGGGGTCGAAAACTCGAGGATAACCAGTCTGCCGCCAGGCTTGATCACGCGCCAGAGTTCAGCCAGTCCCAAACGGCGATCAACCACATTCCGGATACCGAATGCGATCGTTACGGAGTCAAAGGAATCACCGCCAAACGGAAGATCTTCGCAGGGGGCGACCTTGAAATCAATCCGGTCGGCATAGTCGGAAGCTGCAATCTTAGCCTGCCCCAAGGCAACCATCTCCGGACTGAAATCCGCTCCGGTGATCCTGACCGACTGCGGAGTTACCCGTGCAATCTCCAGAGCAACGTCGCCGGTCCCGGTTGCAACATCAAGAACACGCCCTCCTTCCGGAGCCTTAATCAACCTGACAGCAGTCTTGCGCCAACGTTTATCGATACCAAAGCTGAGCAGATGATTGAGAAAATCATAGCGTGGCGCTATGGCATCAAACATCTGCTGGATCTGTTCACCTTTTTGCGATAGCCTGAACATTGAATTAGGTATACCCTTCAGAGTCATTTGATGATATAAATACAAGACTTTAGTATTTAACACAGTTTATCATTCCATACCAGTAGAAACACCCTGTATCCCCTCTTTACAGCGCTGGAGAAGCCATTGACCATGCCGCAGTTCAGACCCCAGGATCTCCTCGACATCCTGATCATGAGCACCCTGATCTATCAGCTCTATTTCTGGTTTCGCAACAGCCGCGCTGTTCAGGTTCTTGCCGGGCTTGGCATGATTACCGCCATCTACTTTATTACCCGTCATACCGGCCTGCATATGACCAGCTGGGTTCTGCAGCAACTCGGCACTGTCATGATCATCGTGATCGTTGTGGTATTTCAGAATGAAATTCGCCAGACCCTCTACCGGTTCAGCAAAATCAGAGAGCTGATGCAGAAGGGAAAAGAACTGAACTGTTCAGGACCTGCTGTTATTGCAGAAGCAACCTTTGAGCTTGCCGAAGAACGTACTGGCGCTATCATCGTCTTCCAGAGAGCCGACCAACTGGAGGACCTTATCACCAACGGCACTCCACTTGACTCCCTGATTTCACTACCGCTGTTGCAGAGCATCTTTCAGGATGGAACCCGTCTCCATGATGGCGCGGTATTGATCCGTGACGAGCGGATTGCGCAAGCGGCCTGCCTGCTTCCCCTTTCAGACTCACAGACACTTCCACAGCAGTACGGAACCCGCCACCGGGCAGCGATCGGGCTGACCGAGCGGACAGATGCTGTTGTACTGGTCATTTCTGAAGAACGGGGCAGCGTGTCCCTGGCCGAATCAGGAAACATTACCAACCTGTCCACCGCGGGAGAGCTGGAGAACCGGCTGAAAAAACTTCTGACACCCGACGGAGAGCAACTGAAGTCGTCACTTTTCAAACGCATCTTCAGCAACCTGGTACCCAAAACCGCCATTTTGCTGAGTGTAGCGGTTATCTGGTTTCTGCTTTCAGCACGCCAGGGAGAAGTTGCAATTGTTCCGGTCCCCCTGACCTTTCACGGCCTGCCCAACGGCATGACGCTGACTCGGGTTTCACCTGAAGAAGTAACGGTCCGCCTGCGCTCCACATCAGGACTTGCTCCTTCTCCACGCCAGCTTGACCTGACGGCTGATCTGGATCTTTCAGCTGTTCAGGAAGGGTCCAATATCCTGCGGGTATCGCTTTCACATGTACAGGTGCCTTCAGGGATGACGGTAATCGGGATTGAACCTTCAACAGTACGGGTAATGGTACGCAACACCAGCCCCCCGAAACACAAATAATGCAGGCATACTTTTTGCTAAATCAGTAATAAGAAAGCAAAACTGTAACCAAAACTTGACAAAAGCAGTTGCGCAGTATATATGCAAAACTCCGTTTCTAAAAATCACTGAAAGGAGGACAGATGAAACATCGCATTCGCCTGATAACATTGTGCAGCCTGTTGCTGACAGCCATTCCTCTCTCGGCCTTTGCCTCAAAAACACACCAGGTCCGAACCAAAGAGACGCTACACAGCATAGCCAGAAAATACAGTGTCTCTGTAGAAGAGATCAAGACCGCAAACAGCCTGAGCAGCGCCAGGGTACCTGTCGGTACCAGAATTATCATCCCTTCCAGAACAGCAAAAATACAGCCTCTTATAGAAAACTGCAGCACCTACACCGTAGCAAAGGGTGACACTCTTCCCAAGATCGCCAAGAAAACCGGCAAAAAACTGGCTGACCTGCGGCGGATCAACAACCTGAAAGGCAACCGGGTCAAGCAGGGCCAAATCCTGGCATTGAACGACACGCCGGCAAGCTGTGACCTGACTGCAGCCAGGCAGGCAAAGGGCAATCGGCTTGAACTGGTCAACTCGGAGCTTCTGAACGAGCAGGAGTTCACCAACACCCTGGCCGAGCTCTCCGACATTGACGCCGACACACCGGTTGACCTTGCAAAAAAACTTGAAGAGCGGACCGCGGGCTTTTCAACCCTCCAGAAGTCAGCCTACAGCTTTTTGGGGGCACGATATCGCTTTGGCGGCAACAGCCGCGCTGCCCTTGACTGCTCAAGCTTTACCCAGCAGGTATTTCGCGAGCAAAAAGTCAATCTGCCCCGTACCGCCAGAGAACAGTTCAGGATCGGAAGTGAAGTATCGCATGGCGATTTGCGCAGAGGAGATCTGGTCTTCTTTACAACCTACGCAAAATTCCCTTCCCATGTCGGTATTTATCTGGGCAACCGCAAGATGATCCACGCATCATCTGCTGACCGCCGTGTCGTCATATCGTCCATGGATACCCCCTACTATCTTTCCCGATATCTTGGCGCACGTCGGATTGACAAGGTAAATCCCGATACGATCAACATCGCGGAACTGATGCTGGGAGTTGAAGAAGAACAGGACTCTGAAGTAGTTACCAATGATCATCTTGGCCTGAATGTGGCGGAAATACTCGGCAAATAAGTCAATCTACGCAACCTTGAAACTGACGGGCTCTTTTGGAGCCCGTTTTTTTTGCCCGGATCAGGAAGCCTGACGAATGCATCATACCCTGCTTGCCTACACATCATCGTTGCCACGTAAACACCAGCAAAGGCTATTTACGTCACTTCTGCCGATCGGACTTTGTTCGCTCCATGCCGTACTCCGCTCGGCCGGGTTTCCGGCAACCCTGGCCAATCTGTCCGGTGTACCGGAATCTTCGGTCCGCAAGCTGTTGCTGGAGATAAAGCCGACCGTTGCCGGTCTTTCACAGTGGACCCATAACCGGCACGAAACAATTGCCCTGGCAAAACTTATCAAACGGACAGTACCCGACTGTGTTGTTCTGCTGGGTGGAGGCCATGCTACCCACCAGGCGGAGTTGATTCTGCAACGTCACCCCGAGATTGATCTGATAGCCGTCGGTGAGGCTGAAACGACTCTGACGGAACTGCTTGATGCACTACAGAGGCAGCTACCGTTGGAAACGGTTCCCGGACTGGTCATCCGCTCAAATGGCCTCCCCAGTCGTACCCCCCCCCGGAAACCGCTGACTGAACTTGACACCCTGCCGTTTCCATCCAGCAGTCTTCAAGAAGCCCTGTTCACCGACATCTCTCTGCAGGCTGAGTTTATCAGCAGCTCCCGTGGCTGTCCGGCCTCCTGCAGTTTCTGTGCATCGCCTGCCTTTTGGGGCCGTCGTGTCCGCGCCCGATCTGCCGCTTCGGTTGCTGACGAAATGCTCTTTATTCGCGACCGGTACGGCCTGATCTATCTTTCGCTGCGTGATGACACCTTTACTGCTGATCGTCGCAGGACGATCGCACTCTGCAAAGAGCTGATCGAGCGGGATCTGAACATCTTCTGGAACTGTCAGTCACGGGTCGAGGCGATCGATAGCGAGACCTTGGGATGGATGCGACGGGCAGGCTGTGAATGTGTACAGCTTGGAGTTGAATCAGGTTCACCGGATATCCTGCGGCAGTTCGGCAAGCAGAGCACTCCGGAAAAGATCTTACAGGCCTCTAATCTAATCCGTCAGGTCGGCATGCACCTATCAATCTATCTGATTACTGCAAACCCCAGAGAAACCGAAAGTGATCTGCAAAAGACCATCGGGCTTGTCAAAAGGATCAGACCGGATGACCTGCAGATCGCACCGCTCGCCTACTATCCAGGGACGCAACTTTTTCAAGCTGCACTGGAAGACGGACTGGTACAGCCTGATCTGTTTGAGACCAATCGTCAGGAGGCAGTACTGGCGCAGGCCGATGGTCAAAAACAGGTAGACCGGCTATTGGCGCGTACCATCCGTTACCTTGGAAGCAGTAGCGCCGAAGAGCTGCTGGCCATCCAGAAAAAGGCAGGATTTGCGCCTGTTACCGCTATGCAGGCAGGAGACCGGTTTGCGGCGGCGGGAGACTATCAAAAGGCTGCAACACAGTACCGACTGATGATACAAAACGGACCAAGGCACCCCTGGGGCTGGTTTCTGCTGGGTGAGTTGCATGAACAGACCGGCATGACAGATGAAGCGGCCGCCTGCTATCATACCGTATTGACACTGGTCCCGCACCATCGGCCATCTCTTGAAGGACTGGAGCGGATCAAGCAATAAAAAAGGGCGGATGAACCGGAGTCCAACCGCCCTTGACAACCTGCCACCATAAACGACTACTTTACAACCTCTACAGCCTGCGACAGCACCAGGGCATCAAAGGTACGGTTCAGGGTTTTGCTGGGGAAATTAGGCATTGCAGGTGCATCTGCATACTTAATCTTGTCACCCTTTGCCACCTTAAACGGCAGCGCAGCCACCCAGATCTTCTTGCCGTCGTCATGCTGAACCGACAGATAGATATACTGGCCGCCATCCAGCACCTCCAGAACTTTTCCGGACTTGGTGGGAACCCCTTGTGGAATCGGCATCGTTTTCATGCCGGCATGGGGATCGCCTTGGACATCTTTGGGTGCAGCAGCCTTGCCGTCTGCTGTAGGCGGCATACCGCCCACCGGCGGATGACCTGGCGGAAGTGCTCCTGCTGCGGGCTGATTCGTGGGGGCTTCGGTCTTCGGTTTGTCCTGACAGCCTGCCAGGGCAAGTGCAGCGATCATTAATGCGACGATTGTTACTTTCACTGTCTCCTCCTGTGGGTAATCTGCTTATTTTTTTAACATAGCATATCAAGAGAGCCAGACAAAAGAAAAATCGGGAGACAGCTTGCCCTTGTCTGTTTCTGTGGTATAGGGACAGCACCAGTCTTGCAGACAGAGGAGGCGCGTATGTTTGAATCAGCAGAGCTCGGCCATAAGATCAGTAAAGAGGTCTACAAAAAGGAGCTCCCTGTTTTACGGGAGGCACTGCTCGACGCACAATTGGACCTGCTACAGTCAGCCAGATTTCCGGTTATTATCCTGCTGGCCGGGGTTGACTGCGCCGGCAAAGGCGAAACCATGAACCTGCTGCATGAATGGATGGACCCGCGCCATATCGAATCACACGCCCAGCGTGAACTTACCGATGAAGAACGTGAACGTCCTTCCATGTGGCGTTACTGGCGTGATCTGCCGCCCAAGGGGAAGATCGGCATCTTTATCGGATCATGGTACTCGTCGCCACTCATCGATAATGTGCAGGGGCGCACAAAAAATGCCGAACTGGATCAGCAACTGGACCGGATTATCCGTTTTGAAACCATGCTGTGTAATGAAGGCGCGCTGATACTCAAATTCTGGCTGCATCTTTCTGAAGAAAACCAGAAAAAGCGGCTCAAAAAGCTTGAAAAGGATCCAAAAACCAGCTGGCGCGTCAAGGATACCGACTGGAAAAATTACAAGATGTACGACCGTTTCCGCCTGGTCTCGGAGCGGATGCTGCGCAGCACCAGTACCCCTGAAGCCCCCTGGATCATCGTCGAAGGGTCTGATGACCGCTACCGTTCGCTTTCGATCGGCAAGGCGATCCTCGATTCACTGCGCCGTCGCCTGGATGCACCGGAGCTGCCAAAATCAGAAGAGCCGCTGCCTCCACTCTTTAGTTCCATTGATGGTCTTCAGATCTTGCAGACGCTGGATATGTCGAAAAAAATCGCCAAGCCAAAATATGACAGCGAACTGGAGACCCTGCAGGGTAGACTTAACCTTCTGACACGGCACAAGAACTTTGAAAAACTCTCGGTGGTCGTCCTTTTTGAAGGTAATGACGCTGCAGGCAAGGGAGGCAGCATCCGGCGGGTTACCCAAGCCCTCGATGCCCGAGCCTATCGTATCATCCCGATAGCTGCGCCAACTGAAGAGGAACGGGCCCAGCCCTATCTCTGGCGTTTCTGGCGACACCTGCCACGCAGAGGCCGTTTTGCCATTTTCGATCGATCATGGTACGGCAGGGTACTGGTGGAGCGTGTAGAAGGATTCTGCAGCCAGACCGACTGGATGCGTGCCTATAGCGAGATCAACGACTTTGAAGAGCAGATGGTGCGCAACCACACCGTTGTGGTCAAGTTCTGGCTGGCCATAACCCAGCAGGAACAACTGAAGCGCTTCAAGGAACGTGAAAAAATCGGTTTCAAGCGGTTCAAGATTACCGATGAGGACTGGCGCAACCGTGAAAAATGGCCGCTGTACGAACAGGCGGTGTGTGACATGATCGACCGCACCAGTACCGAGATAGCCCCCTGGACCCTGGTGGAGGCCAATGACAAGAACCATGCAAGGATCAAGGTTCTGAAAACTCTTTGTAACCAGATTGAACAGGCACTTGCAAAATTCTGAGCAACGTTGTATACACTAACTCCTAAATTTAGCTGATAATTGTAGGAAAAGGATCACCCCATGCCGATTCCAGCCGAGGTACTGACTGCCCTTCACACCACTCAGGAAGCTCTGGTAAAAAACCTGATTGATGACACCCGCAGTGTCTACTCAACCATGCTGGGCTTTGATCTGATGCACCTTCCCCTTGAAGTGGATCCGATGGAACACTTCAAGGATTGCGTCTCTGCCATGGTTGGTCTCGCAGGTACCTATAATGGACTGATATCGATTCACCAACCCTGCTCACTCGCCATGAAGCTTACTGAAGCGATGCTGGATATGGAGGTATCAGAGATTGACCAGGATGTATTTGATGCCCTGGGTGAGATCGCGAATATGGTGGCCGGCAACGTGAAACAGCATCTTTCAAAAGGCGGCATGGATGTACGGCTTTCAACCCCTTCTGTGGCAACCGGCAGCGACTATGTGATCTGTGCCAAACAGTCCAATTCCATGAACCTGCTGTTTGATCTGGATGAAGAGTGGATCCTGGTCAGTATTGTGCTTGAAATGGATTAATACTCAGGGCAACAGGACAACAAAGAGGCGTTCACCGCTTCTGAGCAGTTTGAAAAATAGTTCCTTACACAGATTAGAGTAAAAAGAAACGTACGGGCTACGGACATAATACGGCCGGGCACCAGCCAGCAGGGCAGACAGACAGCCGGTCAACAAGCGGTCGTCAACCATAAGAATCGATGACAGGGGAACTGAAGCCAGTTCCCCTGTTTTTATCAACCCGTCAGGATACGGTTTTTTTCTGACGTTGCTTACAAAACGCAGCCCGGGATACTGTTTTGAAAACCAGTCAAGCCGCGGACCAAAGGGACGGTTTGAGAGAATGAAGATCCGCTCTGCACCAAAGACAGCAACCGCACGCCCCAGCCAGTCAACCACTTCGGGCAGAGGCTGGTCAGCACCATGGGGGGCAAGGACACCGTCAAAATCAAGGGCGAGCGCCTGTACTCCTTGTTTCAAGAGCAGTTCAGGAGACTGATCAAGCAGTTTCTGCCCCGGTGCTGTCTCTTCCAGTAGCCTGCACAGTTCCCTGCGATGCCGGAATCCGGCGGTTATCCCTTCAAGAATGTGACCGATGGTACTACTCCTTGAATGAGCACTTCTGTGCTTTGCTGATCAGAAAATAGACAATCCCCAACACCAGCAGGGTCATGGTCAGAAAGGCCTGGGTCTTCAGGTCATCATGCCGCAAGGTCGAGATCAGTATCTCCCTAACCATCGCCACCACCACCACCCCCACAAAGACCAGGATATTAAAGCTTCCCCCCTTCAGATTTTTGATCTCGTTCTCCAGGAGCTCAATCATCATCCAAAGGATCAGCATGGAGCCGAGCGCTGAGAAGATGGCCTTTTCCGGCTTTCCGGCAAAGATTTGAAGGATGTCACTCACAAAAAGGCCCATCACACCGATTGAAAGGCCTGCCAGAGAAAGCACAAGCACCAGGTTGAGGCCATAGGTAAATCGCTCGGAAAGATGGATCAGGCCGGATTCAAGCGAGCGGGATACGAACACCTTGCTCATCTCCGCATCACGGTAGGAAGAGGTCATCACCGCCAGGTTAAGGTCAATGATCTTGTCTGCCGATTCACGGTACATCCGGCGTTGTTCACGATCTGCAAAGGTATCATGGATCATATGCTGGATAGCGTGACGGACGTGGCTCATGGCAGCATTGACATAATGTACCGGCAAACCGACCCGCACATGGGCCTGTCCGATCTGTTTAAGGGAACGGAGGTACCCCTCGCCGTATTCGCCCTGAAAGAGCGTACGAAACCACTGGCGATGAAACGCCTCCAGCCGATCCTTGCTTGAATGCTTCAGAATGATCAATTCGGTATCAGGGTTATCAAAAAGGTACTCCATAAAATAACCGGAAAGACTGTTCAGAAACTCATCCGCTACCGGTAAAAGCTCGTGCAGGTTTGCAGCATCCTGATCTGTAAAATGGTACTGCGCCTTAAGCTTCGCAATGCTTTCCATCTGTCCGCTCTCCTGTCAGTTTCAACAACTCCGTTTACGGCATACCATAGCGCCAGGCAGCGGCGCAACTTCCTTCGCTGGAAACCATGCAGGCCCCCACCGGTGTCTCCGGGGTGCAGGCTTCACCAAACAGTGGACACTCGGACGGGTTGATCCTGCCGGTCAGCACCTCGCCGCAGCGACACCCGGCAGGTTCTTTCGCTTCAGGCACTGCGATCGGCAACCGTTGGGCAGCGTCAAAACACCGGAACGAGTCTCGCAGTGACAAGCCGCTGCCGGTAAGCAGACCAAGACCGCGCCAGACAGCATCGCACGGTTGAAAGACCTGGTCGATCAGCATAAGGGCCTTCTGATTCCCCTGTCGTGTTACTGCACGGGTATACTGGTTTTCCACTGCTGCACGTCCCGTAACAACCTGACGGACCAGCATGAACACACCTTGCAGGATATCGGCCGGTTCAAAACCGGTCACTACGCTGGAAATGCCGAACCGCTCTGCCAATGGTTGATAGGCATCCGAGCCGATCACGGTGCTGACGTGGGCCGGACAGAGATAGCCCTTGATCTTCAAGCCGGGATCTGCCGACAACACCTGCATCGGGACCGGCATGGTCTTGTGGCTGGTCAAAACCATGAAATTATCAAGCTGTTGCTGCTGCGCAGCAAGGATCGCCGCAGCAACCGTCGGCGTAGTGGTCTCAAAACCAACGCCAAGGAACACAACCTGTTTCCCCGGCTGCGCTGCTGCCAGCTGCACTGCTTCCAGGGCAGAGTAGACGATCCGGATATCTGCTCCCCTGGCCCGTTCAGTCATCAATGACGAACAGGAACCGGGAACCCGCAGCAGGTCGCCAAAGGTGGTGATAACCGTATCAGGCAGACCTGCAAGCGCAACGGCATGATCAATATACGATACCGGTGTCACGCAGACCGGACAGCCGGGACCTGAGACCAGTTGCACCTGTGGCGGCAGCAGGCTTGTCAGGCCAAAGCGGGCAATGGACATGGTGTGGGTACCGCAGACCTCCATAAAACGGACCGGTTCCTGCAACTGACCGGCCTCAACCGTAATGGCGGCTGCCAGCCTCTGCACCAGCTCACGGTCCCGGTATTCATCCTGAAACTTCACGCCATATCCCCCGGATCAAACAGTTCCCGCATCATCCGCAGCGTCTCCTGCGCTTCTTCCGGATCAATTCGCGCAATGGCAAATCCGGCATGCACGATCACATAATCCCCCACGGCAACCGGTTCACCCAGCATCATCAGGCTGGCCTCACGCTTCACCCCGTCAATCTCGGCCACAACCATATCGTCATTGATTTCAAGAATCTGCATC
>CAZOTC010000055.1:0-13413 GCA_964582605.1 uncultured Geobacter sp.
CGTACACCGGACATGTTGCCTTCAAAATTGTGACTCATACCTGTGGTATCATGATTGTTATTGCTGTTTTGGATATGGCGTATGTCAAGTGGCGCTATATCGAGAACCTTAAGATGACCAAGCAGGAGGTTAAAGATGAGAGCAAAGATATGGAGGGGAATCCACAAATAAAGGGTAAAATACGGCAGTTACAGTTTCAGGCGGCCCGCAGGCGTCTGACCACGATCATTCCGACTGCCGATGTCGTTATCACCAACCCTACCCACTTTGCTGTCGCACTCAAGTATGACCGCAGCAAAATGGCCGCTCCAATGGTTATTGCAAAGGGGGCTGACGAAATGGCCCTGGCCATTAAAGAAATGGCCCGCGAGCACAAAGTGACACTTGTTGAAAACAGATTCCTAGCCCGGGAATTGTATGAGCAGGTTGCTGAGAATCAGGAGATCCCTGAAGCGCTCTACGCCGCAGTGGCGGAAGTGCTGGCGTATGTGTATCGCCTGAAAGGCGCCATGTAGGCTTTCAGAATAGTCAAAATCATGAAAAGTCAAATAGCCGACACTTGCAATCGGTTGATAGTCTGTCTTAAAGCGATGCGCTTCACAAAAAATGCCGGTAATACTGCACACCTGATCAGGAATGTGACTGTTTTTTGACGGCACGAAAACTGCATGCACCGCCATGGGGTGTTGTCAGCAGCTCCGTATATCAGACAAGCTTCAAGGAATCGGTTACATCCATGGCAAACGGCACTGCAGTGCAGGCTCTTGAACTGAGCAACTTCAGAAAAAACTCGGATATCTACGTTGCAGTTGCTGTTATAGGCGTACTGGCGTTGATGATAATCCCGCTTCCGGCCTTTGTGCTGGATATCTTTCTTGCTGCCAATATTACTATTGCACTTTCGATTCTGCTGGTCTGCCTCTATACCTTGCATCCGCTCGATTTCTCGGTGTTCCCGTCTGTCTTGCTGGTTACTACCCTTTTTCGTCTGGCGCTGAATGTCGCCGGCACCCGTTTGATCCTGATGCACGGCAGCGAAGGGGCTGATGCTGCAGGTGCAGTGATCAAGGCCTTCGGCACCTTTGTTGTTGGTGGTAACTATGTGGTCGGTGCGGTCATGTTTCTGATTCTGGTGGTCATAAACTTTGTGGTTATCACCAAGGGGGCCGGACGGGTGGCGGAGGTTTCGGCCCGTTTCACCCTTGACGCCATGCCGGGCAAGCAGATGGCTATTGATGCCGATCTGTCTGCCGGATTTTTGACAGAGAAAGAGGCGCGGCTACGGAGAGAAAAGATCCGCAGGGAAGCCGAATTTTATGGAGCCATGGATGGAGCCAGTAAATTCGTACGCGGTGATGCGGTCGCCGGTATTCTGATCATGCTGATAAACATATTTGGCGGTCTGATTATTGGTGTCTGGCAACAGGGACTGGCACTTGATGTCGCTCTCACCAACTATACTCTGCTTACCGTTGGAGAAGGCCTGGTAGCCCAGATACCGGCGCTGATCATCTCGACCGCTGCCGGTATTATTGTCACCCGCAGTGCCGATGAGAACAATTTCGGCCAGGAGATGACCGGCCAATTTCTGAATTACCCCAAGGCATTCTATGTGGTTTCAGGGGTCATGTTTCTGTTTGCACTGATTCCCGGGCTGCCCCATTTTGCGTTTTTGCTGCTCTCCGGAGTGTGCTGGCTGGTTGGGCGGATGTCGCGTGAGCGGGCTCAGGTGGTGGAAGAAGAGGCTGCTGCTGCAGAGGCTGCAGGGGAAGAAGAGTCTCAGGATCAGGCTTCTGCCATCAGGCCGCTGGATACGCTTGAACTTGAAGTCGGCTATGGTCTGGTGCCGATGGTTGATGCCTCCCAGAACGGAGAGCTGTTGGAGCGTATCCGTTCAATACGGCGTCAGTTCGCCCAGAAGATGGGGTTTGTGGTGCCGCCAATCCATATTCACGACAATCTGCAGCTGAAGCCATATGAATATAATATCCTTATCCGGGGAGCCAGGGTGGGCGGCAGTGAGCTGACCGGCCAGTATCTGGCCATGGATTCAGGGGCTGTTATGGCGCAGTTGCCCGGCCCGTCCGCCAAGGAACCGGTCTTTGGCTTGCCGGCAGTCTGGATTCGCAGTGAAGATCGTGAGCAGGCCCAGGTTAACGGCTACACCGTGGTAGACAGTACTACGGTAATTGCCACCCATATCAGTGAGACCATCCGGCGTTATGCTCAGGATCTGGTGGGACGCCAGGAAATGCAGCAGCTGCTTGACAACGTGGCGGTAACCGCACCCAAAGTGGTAGACGAGCTTATTCCCGGCCAACTTGGGCTGGGGGTTGTGCTGCGCGTCGTAAAGAATTTGCTGAAAGAAGGGGTGTCGATCCGTGATCTGCGCACCATACTTGAAAGTCTTGCAGATTATGCAGGCCTGACCAAGGAGCCTGATGTCCTGACCGAGTTTGTACGCCAATCTCTTGGCCGTTTTATTGTAGATCAGTTCAAACAGGATGATGATACGCTCTTTTTGGTCACCATTGACCGTGAGGTTGAAGATGCGATAGCAGAAGCGATACAGCCATCGGATCAGGGTAGTTATCTCGCGATTGAACCGGGATCGGCACAGCAGATTATTGCATCGGTGCGTGGTATGGTTGACCGGTTCGGTATGTACGGTGCTCAACCGGTGGTGCTTGCCTCGCCTTCCATACGCCGACACGTGAAAAAGCTGATAGAGCGTTTTGTACCCCATGTGGCGGTATTGTCTCACAATGAAATACCTCAGAATGTCAAAATTCAGTCATTAGGAGTGGTGACTTTCCATGCTGGTTAAGACCTTTCAAGCCCCGACCATGGCCGAGGCGTTGCGGCAGGTAAAGGCCGAGCTCGGCCCGGATGCAATGATTCTCTCGACCAAGAAAGAGAAGCAGGGGGGGATCCTCGGTTTCTTCAGTAAGCAGGTGGTCAAGGTGACGGCTGCTATTGATCCGCACCGTCCGGCACCCTCGGCGCCCCCTCCCCCGGTACGGGAGCGGCCCGAGCGTGAACGGACTGCCAAGGAGGAGTTCGAGAACTCCATGCTGGCGCCGCTTGCTCGAGAACTACGTGATTTGCGCGAAAAAGTTGAGATAATGTCAAAACGGGATGAGGAACTGCGGCAAAAACAGCTTGAACAATCCGCAACAGCTGATAGCCATCATCCCAGACCGGCAGAAGGCGGCATTAATCTGAACAGCATCCCCCGCCAGGACCTGGAGGAGATCAAAAAACTGTTGTTGAACACCCTGGTCAAGAGCCAAGAGGGCGGGGTACGCTCAGTGCAGTGGCCGGATGTTGCCATGTCTGCGCTGGCGTCAACGGAGATTCCCACCAAGGAAAAAGCACCTCTGGAGCGTGAACTTGAACGGCAAGGGATTGAACCGGAACTGCAGGGAAAAATTCTTGAGACTGTGAATACACTTCCGTTAGGTCAGGGAGAGGAAACGCTGCAAAGCCGTCTGGGGGAAGCATTCGGACGCTTGATCCGTTTTGCCGGAACCTTGAGGATGAAAAAAAATGCCCCGCGTATTATTGCGCTGGTTGGACCGACCGGTGTGGGTAAAACCACAACGACAGCCAAATTGGCCGCCATGTATGCGCTTAATCGCGGCAACAAGGTTGCCCTGATTACTATGGATATCTTTCGGGTCGGGGCTGTTGAGCAGTTGAAGACCTACACCAAGATTATGGGGATACCGCTGGAGGTCGCCTCAACGCCGAAAGAGCTGGAACGGGCAGTCGAGCGGCATGCTGATAGTGACCTGATCCTGATTGATACCGCAGGACGCAGTCACAAGGACGCTGACAAACTGGAAGAGATGAAGGGATTTCTTGAAACAACGATTCAGGCTGATATCTATCTCTGCCTCTCGGCAACCACCAAAGACCGGGAGCTGGAGGTAATTCTCAATCGCTTCAGTATTTTTCCGATCAGTAAAGTGGTGTTCACCAAGCTGGATGAGTGCGAAAGTGTTGGCTGTATAGTTAATTTGCTGTTGAAGGCCAACCTGCAGATAGCCTATTTCACCACCGGACAGAGGGTTCCTGAAGACATTGAGGTTGCGACCTCGGAGAAACTGGCCGACCTGATCCTGAAGGAGGGAGCGCAATGAGTGCAGTGCGCGGAACCGGCGATCAGGCTGATACCCTGCGTCAGATGGCGCGAAATGTCAAACAGACCGGCCAGACTGCCAAGCAAGGTAGCCAGGCAACGACTGATCAACAGGGGATCAGGGTCATATCGGTAACCAGCGGCAAGGGGGGGGTCGGCAAGAGTAATGTTGTGGCAAACCTTGCACTGGCTCTGGCTGCCTTGGGCAAGAAGGTCCTGATTATTGACGGCGACCTGGGGGTGGGGAATCTGGATGTGCTGCTGGGGCTTTCGCCTCAGTACAATCTCAATCATGTGTTGTCCGGTGAAAAGAGTCTGTCGGAAATCATTGTTGAGGTGACCCCCAGCATTAAACTGATTCCTGCAGGCTCAGGTGTGCAGGAGTACACCAGCCTGGGGCAGCATGAAAAGCTGAAACTGCTGGATGAACTGGACATGCTGGAAGAAGAGTTTGACATCATGATCATTGATACGGAAGCAGGAATATCCGAGAACGTCACGTACTTTACGGTGGCAGCCCAGGAAATTCTGGTGGTGGTGACCCCGGAGCCTACATCAATCACTGATGTGTATGCACTGATCAAGTTGCTGGCTACCCGCTATTCAGAGCATCACTTCAAGGTGTTGATCAACATGGCCCGTGACAGTGAAGATGCCCTTGAGGTGTTTCGCAAGCTGGCCAATGTCGCCGGACGCTTTCTGGATATATCTCTTGATTATCTAGGCTGTGTGGTCAGGGATGAACGACTGATCGACTCGGTAAAAAAACAGAAGGCGGTGTATGAGTTGTACCCTGACTCAGAGGCCTCAAACTGCTTTTCGACACTGGCAAAAAGGGTTGTTGAAAATGCACGTCAGACCCGCCTGAAAGGAAATATTCAGTTCTTTTTCCGACGTTACCTTGAAGGGCCGGGAGGGAACGCGGCATGAGCAGGTTCAAGGCTTATGAGGAACAGGCCGGGGAGCGGAGCCAACAGCTGCGTGAGACGATGATCACAGCGCACCTGCCGTTAGTCCGTTATCTGGTGAACCGTTTTATGGCCAACCTGCCGGCGCATCTTGATCCACAAGACCTTTCCAGCGCGGCAGTGATCGGGTTGATCCATGCGGCTGACCGGTTTGATGCAAACCGTGGAGTGCAGTTCAAGACCTTCGCAGAACAGCATATCCGCGGAGCCATCCTGGATGAGTTGCGGTCGAATGACTCACTGAGTCGCACCATGCGTGACAAGTGTAAAATGGTTGAACGCGAATTGCATCGGCAGGAACATCTGCTGGGGCGTAACCCGACAGGTCAGGAGATGGCTGAGGCTTTGCAGATTACGATTGATGATTATCACGGCCTGTTGGAAGAAATTCATGAGTACAGCTTTATAAGCATTGACGACAGTTGGGATGACGACGAAGGGCATGCCCTGAGCCTGGCCGATATTCTGGGTGACGATGAAAGTAAAGGACCGCAGAGCCAGGTTATGGCAGGACAGGTAGCTCAGGCATTGGGAAGCGCAATTGAAGCGCTGCCTGAAAAAGAGCGGCTGGCAGTAACCCTGTATTACTATGAAGAGATGAACCTGAAGGAGATCGGAGCGGTTCTGGGGCTGACAGAATCCCGGATCTGCCAGATCTTGAGCCAGGCCATGTCGAGGTTAAAGGGAAAACTTAAGCCGTTTAAACCTTGACGGAGTTTTGAGGAGACACGCTATGAACAGCGGCATGTATTCAGCACTATCGGGCAATTTGTCGGCAATGCAGCGTCTTGATGTAATTGCCTCGAATCTGGCCAACGTATCAACAAGCGGATTCAAGCAGGACCGTCTGACTTTTGAATCTGTTCTGGTGGGAGGCCAGAATCCACCGGCAGTGCCGCCGGGCCAGACCGCTGATCCGGTGTTGCTCAAAGGAACGCTTTATACCGACTATTCAGCAGGGGCGTTGGTGCAGACCGGTAATACCCTGGATATGGCTTTGCAGGGGGACGGTTATTTTGTGGTCAGGACGCCGGAAGGTGTTGCCTACACACGGCAGGGTAATTTCCGTTTATCAACTGACGGTACACTGGTTACGGCCAGTGGCTATCCGGTCTTGTCAAAGGCGGGTGAGCGTCCTGAAGAAGGACAGCCGATCCGGATTGATGTTGCCGGACAAGCTGGTGGCGGAAAACCGGTAGTGGACAGTCAGGGAAATATCACCCTGAACGGTGAACCGGTGGCCAGCCTGGCAATCTTTGATTTCCCGAAACCGTATCAGCTGACCAAGGCGGCAGGGGCCTTGTTTGTTGCTGATGGCGGTATGACGCCACAACCGGCCGGCCCTCTCACGACTGTGGCTCAGGGTACGCTGGAACAGTCAAACGTGGATTCCATTTCAGCGATGGTGCAGATGGTTGAGACCAACCGTTACTTTGAAAGCTGCCAGCGGGTAGTACGCAGTTTTGATGATATGGCCGCCAAGGCGGTCAACGACCTTGCACGAGTCTAACCTTATTAAGGAGTAACAAGCTATGATGAGATCACTATGGACCGCAGCGTCCGGTATGAACACCCAAACCCAGAACATAAACGTGATTGCCAACAACCTGGCCAACGTGAATACCACCGGTTTCAAGAAGAGCCGTGCCGATTTTCAGGACCTCATGTATCAGACGGTGCAGAATCCTGGGTCTCCATCCACCAATGCAGCCCAGATCCCGGCCGGTATACAGTTTGGTATGGGTGCCAAACTTGCAGCTGTTTCCAAACAATTTACCCCTGGAGACCTCCAGAATACCGGTGGACAGCTTGATATCGCTATTGCCGGAGACGGTTTCTTTCAGATTCAGATGCCGGACGGCAGCACCGCCTATACCAGGTCAGGGGCCTTCAAAATGGACAGTAACGGCCGTGTGGTAACCTCAGACGGTTACCCGATGCTGCCTGAAATTGTGATCCCCAACAATTCAACCAAAATAAATATCGGGACTGACGGTACGGTTTCAGTGGTTCAGGCAGGGCAAACCACGGCTTCTACGGTTGGAAACATCCAGCTTGCGAACTTTACCAACCCGACCGGGCTCTCATCCATGGGGATGAACTTTTACCAGCAGACGGATGCCTCAGGAAACGCGACAACCGGAGCACCGGGTCAGGATGGTCTGGGAACCATCAGCCAGGGGTTTTTGGAGATGAGTAATGTCAACGTGGCGGAAGAGATGGTCAATATGATCGTCAGCCAGCGGGCTTATGAAGCGAACTCAAAGGCGATCACCACTTCTGATGATATGCTCCAGCAAGCAAACAACCTGAAGCGGTAAGTGATGACCTTACTCCGCTTGTTGCTTGCCGGTCTACTGTTTCTGGTTGTTACGGGCGCTTCCGGCTTGGTAAGCCAAGCCGCTCCTGTCGCTTTGGTGCCTCTTCCGGAACAAGAGGTCAGGGAGGCAGTCGAACGTTTTCTGACAGAAAAGTTTGCGGGTCGTGGCTGGGAGGTCGCTATTCGTCAACTGTCGCAACCCCATGGCGTCAAGATTTCAAAAGGGGAGCGCTCCCTTGAGCTTGTAGTGCCTGCAGGATGGGAGGGGCTGGGACCGGTCAGTATTGCCCTGGTTGTTCGGGTCAATGGGGTGGTGGAGAAGAATCTGCCATTACGGCTGCAGATTGATGTTAAAGTCGAGATGGTTACAGCAGTGCGTCAGTTGCCTGCAGGGACGGTACTGGCAGCCGAAGATCTGCAACTTCAGAAGCAGGAGCTTTCCCGCGCAGGGGGACAGCCGATAAAGAATATCAGTGATGCCGTGGGGAAGAAAACCCGCATCTCCCTGAATGCAGGGACTCCCGTGCGCAGTAATCAACTGGCATCAGTTCCGGTTATTGTCAGCGGCCAGATGGTAACGATTGTGGCTGAAAATGCAGGTGTGAGAATAACCGTTTCCGGTCGGGCAAGGAGTGCCGGAGGAGTCGGCGATTTGATACGTGTTCAGAATACGGTTTCAAACAAGGAGATTTCTGCCCGTATAGTTGATGCATCGACGGTTGAGATCGGCTTTTAATGTGAGGTGTTTGAAGATGAAACGGTATATTCCGGTCTTGTTCCTTTTCATACTTTCCGGCTGTGCGGTACAGCAAGCTGAAGTGGTCACTCCGAGTTTTGACCAGCAGCTCACGAAGCCGACACATAACTACAGCAACGGTTCTATCTGGCAGGCGTCTTCTGTTTCTTTGACAGAGGATGGCAAGGCCCGCCGTATCGGTGACATTGTCACCATTATTATCACAGAGACGGCCAGCGCCAGCAAGCAGGCTGCTACGGCAACCGGCCGGTCAAGTGAGTTGAGTGCCGGTATACCGGCGTTCATGGGGTTGGAGGGGGCCGGCATAGTGCTTAATAACCTTGGCGGCAAGGAAGCCAACCTTTCCAAATTGATTGACGCCAGTGCCAGCTCGAAATTTGACGGCAGCGGGTCTACAAGCCGTAAAGAAACGTTGAGCGCTACCATTAGCGCCAAGGTGGTGGATGTCCTGCCGAACGGAAATCTCAAGATTGAAGGCAGGCGTAATGTCAAGGTCAATAATGAAGACCAGATAGTGACCGTGAGAGGGACTATCCGTCAGCGTGATATTTCAGCCGAGAATACGATCAACTCAATCTTTATTGCGGATGCCCAGATCAGCTACTCCGGCGAAGGCATTATCTCTGATCGCCAGAAACCGGGCTGGTTGATGAACCTGGTTGATCTGCTCTGGCCGTTTTAGGGGGATGGTATGATAAAACTACTACTACTCGCGATACTGCTTGTTATTTCTGTTCCGGATGCCCGGGCGGCACGAATCAAGGATATTGCCGCCTTCGACGGGGTGCGTGAAAACCAGCTGGTCGGCTATGGCTTGATTACAGGATTGAATGGTTCCGGTGATAGTGATCAGACCAAATTTCCGGTGCAGTCGCTGGTAAGCATGCTGGAGAGGATGGGTGTGACGATCAACAGGAGTGACGTCAAGGTCAAGAACGTCGCTGCGGTCATGGTTACTGCTACCTTGCCCCCTTTTGCCAAACAGGGAACCAAGCTTGACGTGCTGGTCTCTTCGGTGGGGGATGCTAAAACCATTGCCGGCGGAACCCTGATCATGACCCCTCTGAGAGGTGCGGACAACCATGTCTATGCCGTTGCGCAGGGGTCTGTCCTGACCAACTCGTTTGCCTTTGGGGGGCAGGGGGCTACCGCCTCCAAGAATCACCCTACTGCAGGCAGAATCAGTGGTGGTGCACTGGTTGAACGGGAGCTTCCCAATGTATTGGCCGGCAAATCCAGTTTACGACTGAACCTGGCGCAATCCGATTTTACTACGGCATCAAGAATTGTTGCTGCCATCAACAAAAATTTTAGTGGGGCAGCCGGAAGTAGTGATGGCGGTTCTGTTACGGTTCAGATACCGGATGTATATTCGTCACGGCCGATTGATTTTATAGCTCAGGTTGAAAATCTTGAGGTGGCGCAAGACGTGCCTGCCCGGGTTGTGGTCAATGAACGGACCGGAACAATTGTGATGGGGGACAAAGTCAGGATTGCAGGTGTTGCCGTTTCCCACGGCAACCTTGCCTTGACCGTCAAGGAATCTCCCAAGGTATCACAGCCCAATCCGTTAGCTAAAGGAGAAACAAAAGAGACTCCTCGTACCGAATTGAAGGTTAAGGAAGAACAAAAACGCTTGTCAGTGCTTCCGGAAGGAAACACCATCGGAGATGTGGTACGTGGCTTGAACCTGCTTGGAGTCACGCCCCGTGACCTGATCTCGATCCTGCAGGCGATCAAAGCGGCCGGAGCGCTGCAGGCAGACCTGGTCATTATTTAACGATTTCAGGAAGCGGTTCAAGCGACCGATAGGATAACCATGATGGAAAGTGCACTCACCATAGCACCGGATATGCTGATGCAGGAAAGACAGGCGGAGCAGTTAGGCAGCCGTGCCAAAGTGGCCAGGCCGCACCTTACTGAAGCAGAGCAGAAAAAACTAAAAAAAATAGCGCAGGATTTCGATGCACTCTTTACCGGTATGATGCTTAAATCCATGCGTTCAACAGTTCCTGAGGATACACTTACCGGTGGAGGCAGGGCAGAAGAAACCTATCGATACATGCTGGATCAGGAGTATGCGACTGCCGCAGCAAAAAGAGGCGGGTCAGGAAGTATCGCTGCAATGGTTGAAAAAGAGCTGCTCAAACGTTATGCGGTTCCAGCCCGGAATAACTCCGGCACAAAAAGTGAGGAACACTAAATGGCAACGGCAAACCGTTTACTGGATGTATTAACCGAACAGCTGTCGGTAACAAAGGAACTTCAGCAGGTGCTTCAGGAGGAACAAAGAGCCATCGTTGGCTTGGATACCGTGCTGATGGAAACCCTCAACAGTCAGAAAGAAACGCTGATAGTGCGTCAGCGTCGTATTGCTGATGCATTGCGTAACGTTATGTCTGAAACTGCAGGACAACTGGGATTGCCCTCTTCTGCTACGCTGACGGAAATTATTGAAAAGATGCCGGCCTCTATGAAGGCGCAGGTAGAACCGCTGCAACAAGCAGCCAGAAAGACTGGCGCTGAAGTCTCTGTTCTTGCCAACCAGAATCGAGGTATGCTGGAGCGTTTCTTAAATGTCGTGAATGATTCACTCGGGTTTATCCTCAGGATATTAAATACGTCTAACACCTATGGTGTTCGAGGAACCTACCTCTCTAATACACAGGCAGGCGCTGTGATGGTAAGCAAGGAGGCCTGAAATGAGTCTCGCAGCAGCTCTTGAAATAGGCAAAGCGGGTCTTAAAATTTACCAGGTAGCAAACGAAGTCGTGAGTGAAAACATAGCTAACGTTAATACTCCCGGTTATTCAAGACAAAGAGTGCTGCTGGAATCAGCGCCGCCATCAACTGCCAATGGTTTCCCTCTTGGGACTGGCGTGCGGATAAGTACAGTTGAGCGTTATTATGATGCACTAGTGCAAAAACAACTGGTTAATGCTGGAACAACAGCAAGTTATGATGAGACCAAGGCTGAAGTGCTTCAGCAGATAGAACCCGTATTTAATGAAATAGCCCAAGATGGATTGGGATCTTCTATTACGAGTTTTTTTGATTCATGGCAGGATCTCTCTCTTAATCCGACAGGCCTTGCTGAACGCCAAGCTGTGTTGGCGCGTGCTCAAATTATGACTGACCAGTTTCATTATGTTGATCGTACGTTAAGCGATACTATCGTTGCTCAGAATGACGCTTTGGTGCCGATCTCTGATGACGTCAACAGAATGCTAAATGAAATAGCTATACAGAATGGACAAATAAAAACGACAGAACAAGTTTATGGAAATGCTAATGAAATGCGTGATCATCGCGATTACCTGATTAGGCAACTATCAGAAAATATGGGGGTTAAGTATACTGAAAACACGGATGGTACTACTGATGTCTTCGTAACTCGTGGGGCAGTGACTGTTTACTTGGTTAAAGGGACACAGGCCGGGAGCCTTAGTTTGTCAGCTCCGCCGGCTAATTATACCGTAACCGCACATGACGCTGTGGTACCTGCTACGACTGCAGTTGTCGACAATTTGATGTATACTTCCACAGATGGAGGAAAGCTTTGGGCCACCCTGCAAATGAGGGATACCTATCTGCCAGACTATCAATTAAAAGTAAATACGCTTGCAAGCGCTATTGTAACAGAAGTGAATGACCTGCATAATAATGTAAAATCAGCAACAGGAGCTTATGATTTAGTAGGAAATGCAGGTGTAGATCTGTTTTTGGAAACAGCTCTTACGGCTAAAAATATATCACTTTCGATTTCAGACCCAACCAAACTTGCAGCCTCTAAGAGTGCAACTAATCATGGTGATAACGAGAATGCACTTGATATTGGTGACCTTTTGTATGCTAATACCATGGCTGGTGCTACAACAACGTTTAGCGGCTATTACAATGCATTGGTGGCACAGGTAGGTCTCGATGTACAAACAGCCCAGAATCTGACAACGCAGGATGAAGTCTTTATGAAGCAGCTGTCTGCAATCAGAGATTCAAAATCAGGGGTTTCACTGGATGAAGAACTGGTAACATTGATTCAATACCAGAAGTCCTACCAGGCATCAGCAAAACTTATTACCACGGTTGATGAAATGATGAACACCATCATAAATATGATTTAAGCGGGAGTCTGCTATGAGAGTAACTCCGAACATAACAATGGAAAGCTCATTGTATAATATACAAAAAAATCGAAGTGTAATTGACAAACTACAGGAACAGCTGTCATCAGGTAGAAACTATAATCGTCCGAGTGACGACCCTGTCTCTGCACGGCTTTTAATCGATTTAAATAATAAAATGGCAGCGGCCGATCAGTACAACAGCAACATCCTCAAAGCTGATACATGGCTTCAAATGACAAATGTGTCACTTACGGGTATGACTGATTATGTACAGGTGGCTGTTAAGGCTGTATCTACGGTTTCTGGCGGAGAGACTGACCAGAATGTTATTAACAGTACTGTTCTCCAGCTGAAGTCGATCAAAGAGCAAATTATAGATATGGGTAACACACAGATGAACGGTGTGTATATCTTTGGTGGAACCGATAACCAAAAAAAACCGTTTGTAGTGCAAACCGGAGACATCACAGCCGGGTCTAATGTCGTCAGCAACATGAGCAGTGTTGCCAATCTTGAAGTGGGGATGGCAATGTCTGGTGCTGGCATCCCTGATGGGGCAACTATCACTGCTGTTGATTCCGTGGCCGGTACGATTACTTTGGACAAGGTTGCAACGGTGACAGCCTCAGGCCGAGATATAAATATATTTACAGGAAATACTTCTGAAATTGATGTTGAAATAAACCAAGGGGTGAAGCAGGCGGTCAACATTTCAGGCAAGTATCTTCTGATGGCTGATTCCACTAATAACACATATGGTTCAGTTGATATTTTAAAGACCATTGATCAGTTGATCATAGATGTGAAAAATTCGAGCGCAAGTGGTTTGCAGGCTGGTAAACTGAAGTTATATGATGCAGGCGTTCAACTTAATACAGCACAAAGCGATCTGCAAACCAGGACCCTGCGAATGGAGTCTGCCTCTCAGATGAATAAGACTATTATTGATACACTCTCCAATGTGTATGGTAATGTGCAGGATATTGACTACGCAAAGCTTGGCATTGAGCTGCAGCAGCAAAAAACGGCTCTTGAGGCCACTCTTTCTTCAACGGCAAATATAAGTCAATTATCACTCCTCAATTACCTTTAGCCAG
>CAZOTC010000056.1:0-13299 GCA_964582605.1 uncultured Geobacter sp.
CCATCTGGCCCCTGTTCGGCATGAGCAACCAGCTGCTGGCCACCTGCGGCCTGATCGTCGGCACCACCATGCTGATCCGTATGGGCAAGGTGAAATACGCCTGGATTACGGCAGTACCCGGCTTTTT
Organism: uncultured Geobacter sp.; assembly: GCA_964582605.1. Lineage (GTDB taxonomy): Bacteria > Desulfobacterota > Desulfuromonadia > Geobacterales > Pseudopelobacteraceae > Trichlorobacter. Next base: position 128 of record CAZOTC010000056.1, read on the forward strand.
CATGATCCCGGTCACCATGAGTGCCGGTTATCTCAACATTACCGGCAACTACATCCCCAAACTGAAAGGGGCTGACAAGGCGATCGAGGCTGCTGTTGCCCTGGGACAGAAGCCGTTGGCAACTGATCTGGCCCTGCAGCACCAGATGCCGATCCTGATCACGCTTTCAGTGGTTCTGATGATCATGATGACGATCGTCTTTGTGGGGGCGTTTTACCGCTGGTATCAGCTGTTCCAGGTAACGGAACCGCTGGTTGACAGCCATGGTGACACGGTACTGGCCCTGGCCGAGATCCCCCCTGACCAGCCTGCAGCCCGGCGGGAACCGTTGATGACCTCGGAACCGTAACCAAACGGGGCCTTCCTTACCGGGAGGCCCCGTTTCACTTTGTCAGGGTAATGGTGTACAGCATCCCCAGATAGCTGCCGTTGCTGAAGACCGGCTGGAACCGGAAGGTGCCGGAACGTTCCTCAAACAGCGGTGCGGTCATCCCGGAAGGTTTCCTGTATTTGAGAATCTCCAGTGTCTGCTTGTCGCTGGGGGCCTGGTCGGCATGAAAATCATAGTTTGTAAGGCTGTTCTCTGCCGGATAGCCAAAACGGTTCACGCCGTCGGCATCAACCCACTGAACCGCGTAGATGCCCGGCATCTGCTCGTAAAACTGCTGAAGATGCTTCGAAACCATCTTCTTATCACCTGTCTCAAGTGCCTTCTGTAACCCGGCCTGCCCTGCCAGTCGCTGCAGCCCTTCCTGGACTGACACGGTCCTGCCAACCGGCAAACCGACCTTCACAGTGCCTGCCGCAGGTTCCTGATGGATGCCTACCAAACGCCAGGCAGTACCGTAGAGCGAAACCGTCTGCCAGAAGGCCTGCTTGACAACCAGCTGTCCTGTCTTGTTTTTGAAGCGGTAAGAGCCACTATCCTGCGGCGCCTTTGCAATCTGCCTGCCCAGGCGGAGCAGACTGGTATAGGGACGATACAGCGGCGCGCTGAAAAGGTTCAGCCCGACCTGACCGGAATCAACATCATACAGAATCCGACCGCCCGGTTCCATGGCCCAGACCGCAACCGGCAGCCCTGCCGCAAGCGGGCTGATGATCTCACCCAGCAGTTTTTCCGGTTTGATCAGAATGCTGACAGAGCCGATCAGCTCTCCGGCCGGGTTGAAGACCGGATACTCCAGATCAACCGCGTCAAATCCTTCGACGGAACGAAAGACCGTGCTGAATACCGGCCTGCGGCTTTTCTGCAGCTGCCTGACCTGGTGCTGACCGGAGATATCCTTGCCTTCAAAACGGCGATACGGGGCCGGTTCAACCGTCAGCATCCGACCGGCGGCATCCACCGTGCTGCAGTCCACCGCAGCACTGAAGCGCCGACAGGTCTGCAGCAGCACCTGCCGGGCCGCATCCCCCTGCAGCCCTGTTGTGCCCAGTTCCCGGGCTGCCTGCTGCAGTGCCGTATCAAGATGTGCAAAGGTTTCCGACACCTGTTTCGTAACCGCTGCAAGCACCAGCGGCTGTTGATCCGTGGACGCAAGGCACGGAGTACTCAACAACAGACAGACAAACAACAACACGGTCAAACGATACATGGAGACTCCTCTCTGAACAGCCTGGTGGTCTTGATGCCGGACAGCCTGACTGTCCTGCGTCTCAGGGGTTCTGCCAGACCTCGACAGCGTAAAATTCTGCCAGTCTCCGGGCATGGAGGTCGGTCAGATAGTCACTGGAATACAGGTAGACGGCACCATTAGACGCGGTGCAGCTCCGGATATCACCAGCCCCCTGACTTTGGGTTACTTGAGCAAGCACGAACGCCAGTTCTGATCGTACCAGCTGAAAAGGGGGCTCTGCTAAACCGGCCAGTGCCGTCGGGCGGCTGTAGTCACGTGATTCGGCCCGAACGGTTTCAGCCACCAGCCGCAGGGGGTCATACTCCTCCACCCGTACCAGCTGCTCTGCATAGTTGGCGGTCATGCTGCGAGTACTGTAGTAGTACACAGCAGCGGCGCCCTCAATCGTCATCAGGTCCGTCAGCTCTGCTGCAGCTTGAAGCATACGGCCCGAATCGGCGCCGGGGAAACGCGCCTGCAGTTCCGAAAGGGTGATCAGCCGGAAGGCTTCACTTTCCTGTCTGATAACAGCAGCAAGCTGTTCGGCGGTTACCTCGCCGACAGTGTCAGGCCGGCATGATTGCGTTTCTTCATGCATTGGTATTACCCGTCTGTAGCAGTTCCTGATGCAGACAATTCCCGTTCCTGCAGGGCAGCGGCAACAGCATCACCGGCACGCCGACGCGCCCCAGGACTTTTGAAGACCTTCATGTTCATGAACACGGTCCGGTCCTCAATGCTGCGCAGCAGCAGCCTGCCTTCCTCGGCATCCGCCACCGGCAGACAGTTGCCATCTCCTGCCACGTAGCAGTTGCCGTCATGCTCCACCACCCGCAGACCGCCGTTATTCTCAATGGTCACGCCGTCACTGAAGACAATCATGCTGTTCCTGCCTTTCCGGCTGTTTCAGGGCAACCGGGCGTTGTTTTCATCACAGCAGTCCTTCCTTTTCCAGCCTTGCGGCAACATCTGCCAGTCCGAACTTCAGCAGGGTCGCCCTGGTAACGGCACCGGTGGCAGAATCCCAGCCCATCTCGGCATAGAACAGATCAAAGGCCTTTTCCATATCGCCACGATCCATCTTGTCCGTCCCCTTGCTGAACGGCGGCATACCCGGATCGCTATCAAAGACCCAGTCCGGCAGGGCATCATGCTCCTTGCGCATCTCCTTTGTCCCCATCTGCAGCTGCGTCAAGGCACGATGCAGGTGCAGGATCCGCTCGGCATCAAAATCAAGCTGGGCCTCCGTCTTTCTGATGCCGACGGCAGCGCTGTAGTACTGTGCCTCAAGCGTCAGATTGCCGCGGTATCGACGCTCCTTCAGCGGAGAAACCGTCATCGGCCACATCCAGTTGCAGAGCGTCAGCGAATCATGCAGCGCCAGCTTGACCAGCGACCACTTGGCAAAACGCACTTTGGCCGGATTGATCGGGGTATAGTCAAGCAGTCCGTCAACTGCTCCGGGAGCGCCCCACAGCTCGGCTGCGATCTCTTTTTGCACGCCAAGCGGCAGCCCTGATCCGATGAAATTCATGTGGGAATGGTTCTGCGCATCACGGTTTTTGACGGTTGAGATCAGGGTGCCCACCTGCTGACAGCCTGCCTCATTGGAGTGATGCTTCGGGTAGCCGACCTTCCTGTTCCAGACCGCCCATTTTTTGTTGCTAAAGTACTCTTCTCCAAAATTCCAGCGTTTGGCGATAGTGACGATCCCGTCGCCTAGTCGACAGAACTCACCTTTCTGAAAGGCGATCCGGGTGTAGAAATCTATCAGAAAACGGATATCTCCGGCCTCCAGCAGGTCAAATCGAATCTCGCGGTACTCTTCCACAGGCAGCACCTTTTTCAGGATGCCGCTGGTGTAAGCATACTCAAAATCCTTCGGCAGCTGGGAGTACTGACACCAGACACCAAGATCGTTGGTTACCTGTGCTCCCAGGGCGCAGGCCATCAGTTGGCCGTCCCCCTTCTCCACAACATCGGCTGCCCCTTTAAACATCACTCTGCCCGGGCTGAAAAAACCGACACAGGTGGAAGCAACGTAGGGCGAATAACCAAACCGTTCAAGGGCCGGTATCTTCAGTTGGGAATGACAGCGGATCGGGCAGGAGGCGCAGCCTCCCATCCGGACCGTATATTTTTCGGCCAGTGGCCCCAGATCGAGGATCGACTTCAGGCAGCGGTAGCCGATGGAGTTGATGTCGTGCGGATCGCAGATACCGGTCTCAACCGGGGGCACGGCAGCGCCCCAGAATCGCCCCCGGGCAGCGCTCCAGCGTGTACCGGGATGGGTGTATTCAGCCCAGGGCTGCGGACTGTTGGGGACTACATGCTGATTGTTGGAGCCGATCACCGCCAGGTTTTCACGGACGATCCGGTTCCACTCCCCGGAGCTGCCTGCTATCCGGACAGCACCGGTCCCGCGGACACCGATCGCCTTCAGGTTCTTGGAGCCAAGCACCCCGCCGTGGCCACCTGCATGGTGGGACAGCCCGGTGCTGATCAATGAGTTGGGCACCCGGTTTTCTCCGGAAGGGCCGATGCAGGCGACATGGGCCTCCTTACCCATGATCCGGGCAACAGCCGCCTGGGTATCAAAGGTCCCCTTTCCCCAGAGACTGTCGGCATTTTCAATGCTAACCCTGCTGTCTTCAATCCTGATCCAGACCGGGGATGCTGCCCTGCCCTCCACAATAACGGCATCCCAGCCCGCATACTTGAGCTCCGGCCCCCAGTAGCCGCCAAAATGGCTGTCCGTTACCGCACTGAAAGGGTTGAGGGGTGACAGGGTGGTAATGGTGGTCCGTCCCGAGCAGAGTGCACCGGTACCGGTCAGCGGCCCCACCGAGAAGATAACCTTGTTCGCCTGATCATAGGCCCTGGTGCCGGAAGGGACTTCATCAAACAGGACTTTATAGCCGATCCCCATGCCGCCGATAAAGTCACGATACCTGCGGGTGTCAACCGTTGTAATTGCACCGCTGCCCAGGTTTACCCGCAGTATTTTACCGGCCCATCCGGTTATATTCGACATCCGTCCCTCCTGATCAGTGCTGTCGGTACAGCCTGACTACCTCGTCCCAGGGCAAAAAACGGACCGCACCGTTCGGGCAGAAGCGGACACAGTGCGGATCGCCGTTGCACAACGCGCATTTGGTGGATTTTCCGGCAACCGGATCAACGGTCGCCATCTGCCAGGGACATGCCTCTTGGCAGCTTCCGCAGCCGATGCATACGGCAGTATCCACGCTGCGCGCTCCGGTGATCGTATCGGCACTGATGGCCCCAACCGGACAGGCATTGCCGCAGAACGGCTCCTGACACTGGCGACAGGTTTCCCCCAGCAGCTTCAGGCTGCCGAACTGGCCATCACCGTTCCGGAAGGCACCGGCCTGAAGCTGAATGCCGTAGTTCAGATTCCGTCCGATCTTGATCCGTCCGATATGGGGATGGGCCTTGCCGTCATTGTGCATGGTGCAGTTTGTCTCACAGAGCCTGCAGCCTGTGCAACGCTGTGAATCATGCACGATCGCCCCTGAGGCCGTTGCCCAGACCGTACGCTTCTGCCCTGCGGAAGATGCATCGGCAGAGATCAGAAAGCCGAGCAGGTTTGACGTCAGCACCGTACCGGCAACCCCGGTGCCGCTGATCTTCAGAAAATCCCTGCGGCTTGCCGGTACCTGCAGCAGGTTTGCGATCTTTCCGGACTGCTGTGTGTCCTCTGCCATAATCGATCATCCTTGTAAGGGGAACGGTCCCCTCTTGTCAGCGCATGACAGAAACAGGAAACATTCAAAAAGTTCCCCCTGCCAAGAGGGACGAGAGAGGGTAATACACTACTCTACTTGGACACATACCGTTCGCCCTGAGCTTGTCGAAGGGCATTCGTTAATGGTTCGATAAGTTCACCACGAACGGAAAAGTTCAGATAATTATTACAAGGTTCCTTAGAACTTCACCCGCACACCAAAAGTGCCGACGTTGACATTTGAAACCGACTGTTCTGCTGTTCTGTCCAATGCAAAGATCCGGTACTGCAAATACAGTTCCGTGGCGTATTTTTCAAAGGCCTGTACCACTGCCGCACCGATGGAATATCCCTTGTCACCTGCAGCTGCCATATCCCTGCTTCTGGTATAATCAACACCAAAGGCGGTATACCCCAACCTGGTCAGATCGGCCAGCCAGCCCAGCTTGGCGTAGAGATTGGTGCCGTCACTCGTATTCTTCTGTTCCAGCAGCCCCCCCGCCACGGTCAGGTTTAATCCGCTGGCCGTATGCAGCAGCGAGAAGGAACCATCGTACTGCAATCCGGCACCTTCCAGCTTCGGGTTGGCCAGGCCAAAACCGCCTGCTGCCTGGAAACCGTACCCCTCAGCGCCCCAGGTCAGACCCAGGTCTGCCCGTTGATCCGTAATCAACGACCCGGACAGCACGAATCCCCACAGATCAGGGCTGTCATAGCGCAGCCTTGAATGTTTACCCAAACCGTTCAAGGCGTTAAAGGCACCGGCGACCGAGGTGGTGCTGTAGCCGCCGTCATTCTGGCGGAACAGGATGCCTCCGGCGATGTCTGATACACTTGCATAGTGCACAACATCGGTCTTTGAGAGATCAACCGCAGCGGTGTTCTCGGTTGCAGTACTTCCTTTGCCTATTGAAAGCTTGCCGAAGGTCTTGCTCTCCAGTGAGACCTCTGCCCATTTGGCATCCAGGAAGGTGCCCGGAGTCTGATTGGTCTGGGAGACCACCGATGACTCATCAGCTGTCATAGCGACTTCAAGCCGTGCTGCCAGGGTCAGATCGCTGTTTATGGCTGCTGTGCCCTGAAGGGTGATCGAGGTGTTATCCGCATCATTATCAACATGGTACAGCTTGGTTTTTCCTCCATCATTGACAACGTTGACCGCACGGTTAAGCATGCCCGACACTGAGAGCCTGATTTTGTCGTTGCCGGAGACAACCACAGCCGGTAACAGCTTCAGGGCCTGTTCAGACGATACAACCGGACTTGCCGGAAGCGGAGTTTCAGCCGGAGACGGCTTGACCTGCAGTGCCCCAACCTGCTGTTGGAGCTGCTGCAAAACCTCGGCCTGGGCCTTGATCTGCGCTGCCTGCTGCTGCAGTTGCTGTTGCTGTTGCTGAATAGTCTGCTGCAACTGCTGCAGCAGCTTCTGGTCAACCGCGACCGGCTGGGCAGCAGCTGTAGTGCCGAACAGCACTACAGCTGCCAGAGTGATCATGTTACTGCCTGCCTGCATGGAACACGCCTCATTTCCCTTCTGTTATCCCGATTTCCCAGACTTGCGATAATGCTGGCCAAACAGCTCAAACCCTCCACCTGAAAGACAGTTCTCCCTTCCGGCAAGGACAGCATCGGCATGGGTCTCAAACAACGCCTGCCACTGTTGAGGCGACATATGATACTCGGTCCGCACCCCCCGGGCCTGGGTGAGTAATGACACCACCTCAGCCAGCAGAAACAGATCCACACAGGCAAGGGCATCCTCAACCGGGGCATCGTGGGCAAATATGGCATCGATCATGCCGCCGTAGGACTGATAGACCGACAGTGACAGCTCCGGGGCACCCAGTTCCGGGGTGTCGTGGTCACCATACAGCTCAAACAGCAGAATGTCGCTGCTGCGCTGTGCCAGCTCTGATACCAGCGAGCCCTTCAGTTCCCACGGCATATGATGGATGGAGAGAGAGCAGAGTGTCAGATCAACCGCTACCGGCAGGGTTGCCGCAACCTCTTCAGAGCGTCCCTGAATCAATGTCACCGGCAGCCCCGGAAATGCCTCGTGCGCGACCTTTTGCGCGGTTTCCAGCATTGCCGGAAAAGGATCCACCAGAATGATCTCCGCCAGCGACCCGACAACACCCTGTCTGATCAGATGCTGCAGCAATTCGATCCCCATGGTGCCGTTTCCGCAGCCGATATCCATAAACCGGAGCGGTTGCCGGTACTCCGGCAGGGTTGTGGCGGCAAAGGCGCGGAACCTCTCCCGCATCTGTATGATTGAAGGGACCGTGGTAAAGTGGATGTAGGGACGTGGATCCTGAAACACGACAGCAGGCATGGCGAGTGTGCCGTGCCGTTGCAGGAAGCCGGCCAGGTAGGCGCAGGCCATGTTATCCCGTTCTTCCAGCGCCCCGACAGCGAGCCAGCCCCGGGCAGTGTCCAGATCTCCCGCTGCGGCGGCCAGGGCTGCAACATGAAAACGGAAGGCTGGGCGCAGCGCAGGACGCATCAGTGCAAGTTGTTCATCAGGGGCAAATAGCCCTGCCCGAGCCTTGTCGGTACATGCATACCAATGGTCACGCTCTTCCGGTGTCAGAAATAACATAGAACTCTCCCTTTCCGTATCCTGACCGGCTCTGTTTACCGCAGATACAGCGGCATCAGGGTAAACGGCCCTTCCATCCGGTCTGGCACATCCCGCAGCTTTTGACTGTTCCAGAGTGATCGGCTCCAGATGAACGGCGCTCCGTTGACCGTTGTTGTGCCGAACTTCATCCAGTAGCCGCTGGTTGTTGCCGATGCGTCCAGCACACCGGAAAGCCCCATAAAAGAACGGACCATACCGGCGGTGGCAGCCTTGGCATCCACTGACCCGGAGGGCACCTGCTTGGGGGCGATGGTCTGGCCGTAGCCCAGATCCCAGCGGCCATAGATGGAAAGCGGGTTGGACGGATCGGTATAGGTAATGACCGCCTTGGCCGTCTCGATGTCGCTTACGTTCGGCAGCAGCTGCAGGAACTGGCTGCGGCGGGCCATCTTGGTGTCCACCGGTTTCAGATCATCCTGAATCTGCTGTGAAGCAGGAAAGTTGACGCCGATAATGTATGACGGGTTGACCAGTTCGGTATCATAGACGGTTGAAGCCGGACCGCCGTCACTGCAGACGGTCTGCACGGTGTAGGGACCGCCGCTTGAGCGGTAGAAGGCAAAACAGCGCCAGGACATCTCTGCCAGGCCGATCTCACCGGTCTTGGCATCGGCCACCATGTAGCCGTTCAGGTAGGTGCCGGTGTTGTCCAGGGAAAGGTAGCGGAAAAAACTGTCCAGGCTGTCGGCAAACTGCTCCGCCAGGGTTGAGCGCCAGAAGATCCAGATCCCGTTGCTCTTGACCTTGCCGATGGTCAGGGCATGGGTGGTCTCGTTGAACATAATCCCCTTGTTATTATAGCCAAAATCGCTGGATGAACCGATCATACCGGCGGTCTCCGGGTTGAAGGTGACCATGTCGCCATTGACGTTGATAGTCATGGTCATGGACTGGTTCAGAAACCCCATCCAGGTATTGTGGGTCAGGATAATCTCGTTACCGACCCGCTTCAGAAAGGCGGAACATTTCTCCAGCCGTTCTTCAGACACCACCGGCAGGCCGGTATCAAGCGAGGCCGACATGGCGATATGATCAAACAGGTCATGGAAGGCATTGACAAAGTAGAGGTCCATAAAGCTGAGCGATGTCGTCTCATACCCCATGACCAGCTCTGCCTGCTGCAGGTAGACGCTGTCCGGCAGCCAGCTGCCGCTGAAGTCCAGGGCTGCCGGTGAGAGCCGGGTTGCCCCGTGGTAGACCCCCAGCAATCTGAACAGCAGCCGCTTTAACCTGTGGGCGATGGCGGGATCGGTGGAGGGATTCTGCAGATACTGGATAAAGACGTTATAGTTGGCGGTAAGTATCCCCCCGGCCCGGTCCAGCTCGGCCCTGGTGGGGCCAAGCTGTTTGGGGAAGGTGTGGCTGACCTTGGTCAGATAGGCATTATCCCAGAGATTGTCACGTGCCGACAGAATCTTGCTGCCCTGCAGTCTGCCCTGCACATACCCGGCCCGGTATTCGGCCTTCAGGTCGTTGGCATCCTTCGAGACCACTACCAGATTGGCGATGTTGTTGACGGTTTCCAGCAGGCCGGAGGCGTTGGCATCAAGGTTGTAGGTGGTACGATTGGTTGTGGAACCGCTGTCGCCGGAGCAGGCGGTAAGCAGTACAAGCAGAAACAGCAGTATCAAATGTCTTATCATGATTCCTCCTGCAACTGTGCATCGTTGCACTAACCTGGATACGCCTCAATCAATAGGTACTGAAAAACTCCTGGAGCCGTTTGGTGTCACTGGTGACGGTCAGGCCAAGCATCAGCAATATCCTGGCTTTCTGGGGGGAAAGAGTGTCCGAGGCCACAAACCCCAGTTTGTCATCATCCACCTCGCCGTTGCGGGCCACCGGACCGCTGCCGGTGCGTGAAGAGCGGACCACCTGCACCCCTTTCTTCCTTGCCTGATGGAGGGCGGCCTTGACGCTGTCGGACAGTGACCCGTTGCCGGTAGCGGCATAGACAATCCCCTTGAAACCGGCCTGCACCGATGCATCGACCAGAGCGGGTTCACTGCCGGCATAGCCATAAAGAATCACCACGCCGGGAAGATGGTTCAATTTGGCAGCATTGAAAACTGAGTCTTTTGTGTGCCTGCGAAGGGATTGGCGATAAAAAAGCGCTCTACCGCTCTGGACATAACCCAGAGCCCCCATATCCGGACTCTGGAAGGTCTGCAGGCTGAAGGTGCTGCTTTTGGCCGCTTCCCGTGCCCCGTTGATGGTGTCGTTCAACACCACCAGCACCCCTTTGCCTCGGCTTGCGGGATCTGCCGCCACAGCCGCTGCATTGTAGAGATTGAGCGGCCCGTCGGCGCTTAATGCCGTTGAAGGACGCATGGAGCCGACCAGCACCACCGGCTTGTCGGTTTTTACCGTCAGGTTGAGGAAGTAGGCCGTCTCTTCCAGAGTATCAGTGCCGTGGGTAATCACCACCCCGTCAATGTCGGGAGAAGAGATCAGGATGTTTACCCGATCCGCCAGCTTGAGCCAATGTTCCGGCGTCATGTTCTCACCGGCAATCTGGAAGAGCTGCTCCCCCTTGATTTCGACCAGTTGCGTCAAGGCAGGAACAGCTGCCAGCAGGCGGTCCACCGTAACCACAGCTGCTTTATATCCCACTGTCTGGGTTGCAGAAGGCGCGGCGCCGGCGATGGTGCCGCCGGTTGCCAATACCGCGATGCGAGGCTTTGCCGGCTGCTGGGCTGCCTGGGCAACGGCGGCCGACAGCAGGCTGATACAGAACAGCAGAACTACCAATCTCATGCAATATCCCTCCATATAATCGCTGATACTCTTTTACCGCAGGTCAACAAGCGCCATGGGCGTCACCCATATCAGCAGGGCATTGATTTGCAGCCACCGTGTAATTCATGCCTGCACCCGACGGTGCTACCCTTTGCGCCGCCGCATCGCCACATCGGCCCAGACCGCAAGCAGCAGGATCAGCCCCTTGATGATGTACTGGTAGGCGCTGTCCAGGTTCATCAGACTCATGCCGTTGTCAAGGCTGGACATGATCAGGGCGCCGATCACGGCGCCGGTGATCTTTCCCTCTCCTCCCATCAGACTGGTGCCGCCGATCACCGCCGCAGCAATGGCGTCCAGCTCCATGTTGATTCCGGCCGAGGTGGTGGCGGCGTTCAGCCGTGCAGTCATCACCATGCCGGCCAGGGCGGTCAGTCCGCCGAACAGCATGTAGAGCCACAGCAGGTTCTTCTTCAGGTCTATACCGGAGAGCAGGGCCGCCTCGCTATTGCCGCCGATGGCATAGAGCCGCCTGCCGAAGACGGTCCGCTCGGCCGTAAACCGGCAGACCAGCACCACCAGGATCAGCAGCAGCACTGCGTAGGGAAACCCTTCGTTAAAGACCATCACCCCGCACATTGCAGCAATGGCCAGGGCGGTCAGCCCGATCCGCAGACTGTCCAGCCCGAAGGGCAGCACCGGCAGACCCCGGGCGATCAGGTTGCGCCGTTTTCCGGCCTGCATCACCAGGTAGACGACCAGAAATATGACCGTCAGGTACAGGCTGGTATCGCTGAAACCGGTACCGTCAAAGCGGATATCAGGCAGGTAGCCGGTACCGATCACCTTGAAGCTGTCATGCATCGGACTGATGGTGGCGCCGCCGGTGACGGCCAGGATGGCGCCCCGGAAGACCAGCATGCCGGCCAGAGTAACGATGAAGGCCGGTACCTGCTTCCAGGCCACCCAGAAGCCGTGCCAGGCACCGACGGCAACCCCGATCAGCAGCACCGCCCCGATAGTGGCAACCGTTCCCCAACCGAACTGCACCTGCAGCACTGCGGCCACAGCCCCGCAGAAACCTGCCGTCGAACCCACGGAAAGATCAATGTTGCCGGTGACGATGATCAGTACCATGCCGCAGGCCACAATGGCCGTGGTCACGGTCTGCAGAAACAGGTTGGAGAGGTTGCGGGGGCTTAGGAAAACACCGTCGGTGGCAATGCTGAACAGGAGCCAGATCATCAGCAGCGCAGCGATCATGGTGAACTGGCGCATATTACTGCGAAGCAGCGTCTTCAGGTCGACTATGGTCTGGTCATGCATCGATTTTCCTCTCTTCAGCAGATCCGGTGGCCAGCAGCATGATCCGCTCTTGGCTTGCCTCGGCACGGTTCAGCTCGCCGGTGATCCGCCCCTCATGCATCACTGCGATCCGGTCGCACAGCCCCAGCAGTTCCGGCAGCTCGGAGGAGATCACCAGAACGGCGATGCCGTCGTCCACCATCCGGTTGATCAGGGCATAGATCTCGGCCCGGGCGCCGATGTCGATGCCGCGGGTCGGCTCATCCAGAATCAGAACCGTGGGATGGGTCATCAGCCACTTGGCCAGCACCACCTTCTGCTGGTTGCCGCCGCTTAAGGTGCCCACCGGCTGCTCCACCGTGGCGCAGCGGATGGCCAGCTGCTGCCGGTAGCCTTCGGCCTGCTCCGCCTCCTGCTGTTCGTCAATCACGCCACGGCGGGCCACCTGTTCCAGGTTGGGCAGGGTGATGTTGCTGCGCACCGGTTGCCCCAGCACCAGACCGTAGCGCTTGCGATCCTCGGAGGCCAGACTGATACCGGCGGCGATCACCTGCTGCGGGATGTTGACCGCAAGCGGCGTTCCTTTCAGCAGCAGACTGCCGGAAGCTACCCTACCCCAGGCCCCGAACAGGCTCATCACCAGCTCGGTACGGCCTGCGCCCACCAGACCGGCCAGCCCCAGGATCTCGTTGTTCCTGACCGTCAGCGAGACATCCTGCAGCCGCAGACTGCTGCCGACCGATTCGGCGCACCAGGAGCGGATCTCCAACACCGGGTCGCCAATAGTACGCTCCTGACGGGGGTAGATAACGGACAGTTCACGCCCCACCATCAGCCCCACCAGAGCCTGCTCGGTCAGTTCATGCACCTCTCTGGTGGCAATGCTTCGGCCGTCCCGGATCACCGTGATCCGGCTGCAGAGCGAAAGTACCTCCTGCAGCCGGTGGGAGATGTAGATACAGGTCACCCCGCGCTGCTGCAGGTCGCGCAGGATCGCCAGCAGGGTGCCGGCCTCATCGTCAGACAGGGCTGCGGTGGGCTCATCCAGGATCAGCAGCGCGGCCTGCTTCTGCAACGCCTTGGCAATGGCCACCAACTGCTGCTGCCCCACCCCCAG
>CAZOTC010000057.1:0-13154 GCA_964582605.1 uncultured Geobacter sp.
TTACCTCAATGTAGTAGCCAAAGACCTTGTTGTAGCGGATCTTGAGCGATGAGATACCGGTCCGTTCCCGTTCCTGTGCCTCCAGCCGGGCAATATACCCTTTGCCTTCCCGGCTGATTGAACGCAGCTCATCCAGCTCAGCATTATAGCCATCAGCAATGATTCCCCCTTCACGCAGTGAAAAAGGCGGCGTGGGAGAGATGGCAGAATTGATCAGCTCCCGCAGGTCATCCAACGGGTCAAGCTGCTCCAGCAGTCTGCAGAGCAGCGGCGCTTCCACCCCCGCCAGGGCATCCCGCAGGCCGGGAATCCGCTCCAGTGAGTCATGCAGGGCACGCAGGTCACGACCACCGGCGCCGGCCATGCTGATCCGGCCATTGAGCCGCTCCAGATCATGCATCCCTTTCAGCAGGCCGTTCAATTGATCTCGCAGCAGCCCCTGCTCCACCAGCTCTTCCACTGCTGAGAGCCGCTGGCGGATCAGATCCACCTGCACCAGCGGATAGGAAAGCCACTGCTTGAGGCTGCGGGCCCCCATGGCGGTGGCGGTGCGATCCAGACAGCCCAGCAGCGAGCCGGACTTCTTGTTGTCTGTCATGGTGGCGGTCAGCTCAAGATTGCGACGGGTGGCCGGGTCAAGGGCCAGAAAGTCGTTGCGGCGCACAATGCTGATGTCCCGCAGGTGGGGCAGGGCGGCATGGCGGTTCTCCTGCAGGTAATGCAGCACCATCCCCACCGCCAGCAGGGCCAGCGGCAGGCCATCCATGCCAAAGGCGTCCGGCGAGGCGATACCGAAGCGGTTGCAGATCAGGCCGGAGCAGTAATCCTTGTCCAGCACCCAGTCTGCCACGCCGGAGCGGGGACGTTCACCATGCAGCAGGGCCAGCTCATCGGGCAGTTCCTTGCGTAGCGCTTCCGCCAGCAGCAGTTCCCGTGGGCCGATTGCAGCCAGCATGGCAGCCGCGCCGGTCAGGCTCTCTTCTTCCGATGCCTTGAATTCACCGGTGGAAAGATCCAGCCAGGCGCAGCCCCAGCGTCCGTCCTTCTGACAGAGCGCCAAAAGGTAGCTGTTTTCATCCGGGGTCAGGCTTTCGCTCTCGGTCACCAGGGCCGGGGTCACCACCTTGACCACATCCCGTTTGACGATCCCCTTGGCCTGTCTGGGATCTTCCACCTGCTCACAGATCGCCACCCGGTGGCCTGCCGCAACCAGCCGGGCGATGTACGGTTGGGCCGAGTGAAACGGCACCCCGCAGAACGGAATCTCGTCAGCGCTGTTCTTGTTGCGGGAGGTAAGCGTGATATCCAGGATTCGGGCTGCAATCAGGGCGTCATCCAGGAACATCTCGTAGAAATCGCCCATCCGGAAGAACAGGATACTCTCCGGGTGCCGGGCCTTGATCTCCAGATATTGCTTCATCATGGGGGTTTGAAGGGCTGAACTCATAGAGCCGGTTTGTACCACAGCGGAGCCTGGCATTGCAAGGAAGCGGGAAGGTGCATCTGCCGCAATGGACTTGCTCCTGCGGATTTGATGCATTACACTTCTGCAACTATCGGCATCCTGCGAGGTCTCCTTATGAAACAGCAGTCACAGCATAGCTATCACCAGCGGGGATGCTGGTCCGGTCGCATCGGATTCATCATGGCTGCGGCCGGTTCTGCCGTCGGCCTGGGCAATATCTGGAAGTTTCCCTACATCACCGGAATGCACGGCGGCGGGGCTTTTGTGCTGTTTTATCTGTTCTGCATCCTGGTGATCGGAATTCCGTTGATGATGGCCGAGATGATCATCGGTCGCCATACCCGCAAAGATCCGGTAGGGGCTTTTCGACAGCTGAAGGGAGGAGTCTGGACCGTTGTCGGTTGGATGGGGGTTGTTGCGGCATTTTCAATTCTTTCGTATTACTGCGTGGTTGCAGGCTGGGCGGTTGATTACCTCTGGCTGGCGTTGCACGGCACCTTCAGCCCACAGCATGCCGGGCAGGTGCCGCAGCTCTTCGGCAGTCTGCTGTCCAGTGACGCCGGTCAGCTGTTCTGGCAGGCACTGTTTATGGTGGCAACGGTGCTGATTGTGGTTGGCGGGGTTAAGGCAGGGCTTGAACGGGCAAACAGGATCATGATGCCGCTGCTGTTTCTGATTTTGCTGGGTCTGGCAGGCTATGGACTGGTCTCTGCCGGCGGCCTCCAGGGGATGCAGTTCCTGTTTGCACCGGACTGGGGCAAGCTGACGCCGGCGGCCATGCTGGAGGCGCTGGGGCATGCCTTTTTCAGTCTGAGCCTGGGGATGGGGGCGATGCTGACCTACGGCAGCTATGCTGATCAGGAGATCAGTCTCCCTAAAGTGGCACTTACGGTTTCAATCATGGATACATTTGTGGCGCTTTTGTCGGGATTGGCCATCTTTCCGATTGTCTTTGCCTATGGCATGGCACCGGCTGCCGGTCCCGGACTGGTGTTCAAGACACTGCCGATCCTGTTCAGTCAGATTCCGGGGGGGACCCTGCTGGCGATCCTGTTTTTCCTGTTGCTGGTCTTTGCGGCGCTCTCTTCATCCATTTCTTTGCTTGAAGTGGTGGTGGCCTACTCCTGTGACGAAAAGGGGTGGAACCGCATCAGGGCTACGCTGGTAACCGGGCTGCTTATCTTTCTGGCGGGTATTCCGTCCGCCCTCTCGGGCAACCTGCTCAAGGATTGGCATCTTATTGGCGACCGGAACTTCCTTGACTCCATTGATTTTGTTGCAACCAACTATCTGCTGCCGTTGTGCGGGCTGCTGACAACCCTGTTTGCCGGCTGGTTCCTGGCCGGAAACGTCGCACGTCGCGAGATCCTGAAAGCTTCAGAGGAGTGGACCTGGTTTTACCCTGTCTGGCACTTTCTGATCCGGTATATCTCCCCGGTGCTGGTGGCGCTGGTGCTGCTGAACAAGGCGGGCTTATATTGACAGGGCGTAGAAAATCTGCCGACGCTGCGTCTGTACGGTTTGCAGTTTCCGGTGAACAGGCGCTGAAATAGCAGTCCATACCCGCAAGGAGGTTGTTTCGATGAACATTCTGATCCAGTACTGTGCATCCTGAGGCCAGCAGCCGATAGCGACAGGTCTTGCCGCTCAACTTGAAAAGAATCTTGAAGACGTAACAATAGAAATTGAACGTGGCCCCAAACAGAGTGAACTGGCCGTGCTGGTTGATGGCGAGCAGATCTTCTCCCGGCTGGAGCAGATGCGCTACCCCGAGGCACGGGAACTGATTGCGGCCTGTCGGGCAAGATCATAATTATGGCTGTTGTGTAATTCCAATTCCAACTCAAGGCGCTCTCTTCGTTGGCTCGTCTTCGGCTCCTCAACGTACTGCCTGTACGCCCTCGCCGCCTTGATATCACTCTTGATTTGGAACCGGAATATGAGATGCCACGCTGTCTGTGTTGTGGCTAAGCCTCGTCACCCGCCTGATCTCGCGAACAAGCAGTTCCGGCTCAAGCGGCTTCGACAGATAGCCGTCAAAGCCTGCCTCCAGGAACCGCTCCCGGTCGCCTCGCAGTGAGAAGGCGGTCAGGGCGATGACCGGCTGATGGGTGCCGCACTCCTGTCCTTTTCTGCGGATCTCCAGCAGTGCGTCATCGCCGCTCATGACCGGCATGCGGATATCCATCAGCACCAGATCGAACGGTTCCCGGTTTAAACGTTCCAGACATTCTCTGCCGTTTTCAACTGCTTCGACCGTCATCCCCAGCTTCTTCAGCAGCGCAACCCCGTACTTGGTGTTGATCCGATCGTCCTCCGCATACAGCACCCGCAGCGCCGGGCCATGCCAGGATCGTAGCGTAGTTGCGTCCGTTTCTGCGGATTCCGGCTCTGTCGGGCACACCGCAAACGGAAGTGTGACGGTGAAGCAGCTGCCGACTCCCTGGGTACTTTCAACGGTGATCCGTCCTCCCATCAGTTCAGCAAGCTGTTGGCTGATGGTGAGTCCGAGGCCGGTCCCGCCGTAGGTGCGGGTCGTGGTGGTTTCCTCCTGCTCGAACGGCAGGAAGATCTTGTCAAGGGCGTCCGGTGCGATGCCGCTGCCGGTGTCCCTGACCGAGATCTGTACCAGCACACTGCCTTCAAACTGTTCGATCAGCTGTGCTGTGATGGTGATGCCACCCTGGCTGGTAAATTTGACCGCATTCCCCAGCAGGTTCAGCAGGATCTGTTTGATCCGCAGCGGATCGCCCAGCAGCATTGCAGGTATGTCCTCGGCGGTCTCGATCTTCAGTTTAAGCCCCTTGCTGAAAATAATCGATTTCTGCGTCAGGGTTACTTCATTCAGCGATTGCCGCAGGTTGAAGGAGATGGTTTCAAGCTCAATTTTACCGGCCTCCACCTTGGAAAGATCCAGAATGTCGTTGATCAGGGACAGCAGATTCTTGCTGCAGAGAGAGATCGACTGCACATATTCCCGTTGCTCGCTGTTCAGGGCTTCCATTTCCAGCAGCTGGGTCATGCCGATGATGCCGTTCAGAGGGGTGCGGATCTCGTGGCTCATGTTTGCCAGGAACCGGCTCTTTGACTGGTTGGCGCTTTCGGCAGCGTCCCGTGCCTGGGCAAGCGCATTCTCGACCTTCTTGCGCTCGGTAATGTCACGAAACTCGATCACCCGCGCAGTGCGCCCCTTGTAGATAATATTTTTGCCGCGGATGGCAAGGGGATAGCGCGATCCATCCTTGCGGAGGCCGGTCACTTCGTAGGTCTGCTCATACCCGCTCCGGATATTGGCAAGCACCGTATCCAGGGATTCCGGTGCGATCAGCTCAAGCCCGTTCATGCCGATCAGCTCATCCTGGCTGAACCCGGTCAGATCAGACAGCCCCTTGTTACAGTCAAGGATCAGCCCCTTATCGTGAATTACAATCCCTCCGAAGGTGGCGTCGCTAAGCGCCTTGAACCGCTCCTCGCTTTCGGTGACCGCCCTGGAATACTCTACCGCCCTGGCGTGGGCATTGTTGAGCATCCGCGTGATCAGGGTCAGCAGAAGAGAGATGAAAATGCCCCCTGCAAGCACGGCGTAGGAAGCGCTGCGCTGTGTCTCCGCACGGAACGGCGGCAGACTCTTGAAGTTGATCAGCCAGTTCACGCCATAGGCTTCAAATGACTTTTTACTTGTGAACATCGGCTCATAGGCGTCCGGTAGCTGTGTCTTTTCTGCATCGATGCTGCTGAACATGAGGCTGTCGGCCGTACCGCTGCTGCCGGCATGGAGTTCGAAGGCGATATCTGGCGGCATCTTTTTAAGGGAACCGTAGACAAAGTCCCTGATCCTGATCGGGCTGTAGGAGAACCCCAGCAGCGCCAGACGTCGCGCCTCGAGCGAGTCGATCCGTGCCCCCTGGCGATAGACCGGCACATACATCAGCATGCCGTGCTGCACATCAGAATCGGTTTCCTGAACCAGGGTGACTCGGGCTGCAATGGTGGTCTCACCGCTGTCCCGTGCCTGTGCCATGGCGTTCCGACGTACAGGCTCCGAGAACATGTCATAGCCGAATGCCCGCTGGTTACGCCAGTCGAACGGTTCGAGATAGATGATCGAGGTGTAGGCGGAACGGTTGCCTGCCGGTCGGACGGTGTAGTCGAAAAACCCCTCGGCGCGAACGGTACGGATGTGCCGCTCCATTTCCGCCGAGGGGATCCACTGCGAGAAACCGATCCCCTGGATATATGGATAGTTTTTTTTGACGTTCAGCGCCTCTACATAGTGCCGCCACTCGTCGCGGCGTACCTCTGAACTGGCGTTGAACAGACCGACAGAGCCCCGCAGCAACTGCTCGTTGTCCTGCATGCTTTCTGTCAGTTGGGTGATGATGGTATCTGTTCTGGCACTGAAAACCTGCTCTGCCCTTGCCCGCAGGCTGGCGTCATACATGCTCCAGAAGAGCACGGAAACCGAGATCGAGATGATCAGGACAATGAACGAGGATACATCTGTCGTATCCTCAAAGGTTGCGGAGACCCCGAACGGAGAGAAGGGAGACGGCCTGTCTGACCTGTTGCTAGCGCGACTCATCCGCGTACGCTCGGCAAGGCTCGTCCGGCACTGTCGATCCTGGTGACATGAATGCCCGCAGCTTCGGGACATCGACCAGATTCGCATAGGTTAGAGAATTTGGAGGTGGAGGGGCGTTTGTCATGAAATCCTTTTCCTGTTCTGACAGAACGTTCCGAGATGTCGGAAACACCACTATATCAGTATGCACCAGCTTTTTCGGATTGCAACCGACATTCTGAATAAATAAGAGGCAGGGGGGCGTTACGTGTGAGTCGGTTGTGGTTCCCGGTCGGATGGGGTGTCGAGCAGTAAGGCCTGATCCAGGCAAAACTCCACGCAGAGACCACAGCCGGTACACTGTTCCTGGCGGAAGGTTGGGGGCTGCTCCCGGTCTGTAGTGATCAGGGCGCCGGTGGGGCAGATGGCGACACAGCCCTGGCAGGTGGTGCAGGCCGGGGTGAAGGAGAGCTGGTGAGAAAAGTAACCAGTGCATCGTATCCGGAGCTTTTCAGGTAGGTTCGGGACAATCCTGTTCAGGAGCTCTCTCCGTAGCGGCACCCGTTTTTCACCATAGCTGCTGTTGCGTTCAACCTGCTCTGTACGGCTCCGTATGACCACGGCAGCGGTCTGAAATAACGAACTGCGCAATGACTTGAAAAAACTGCGCCGGTCCACCGTTTCCGACTGAAACCGGAGCTCTGTCCGTGATTCTGCAGAAATAATGCTGCAGCCGCCTGCAGTCAGTCCCGCCTCTGTCAACCTGTGCAGGCGTTTCTTTAGATGCGGCAACATGGCGTTGTTGGGACAGTTGCTGCAGCTGGTCAGGTTGAGCGTCAGCCGGCTGGATATTCGGTGGCACAGCGTCAGCAGATGTTCGTCAGACAGCCCACCCAGGCAGGGCAGGGTTGCATTGGCATTGTCTGCGGTTCGGCAGCAGCCCAGCACCGGTTCCGGCAGCTTGGCAAGCTGGGCAACACAGCTAAGGAAGTCACTGGACAGTTCCAGTGCGCCGGAGGGGCAGGCCGTCGTGCAGAGCAGGCAGCCGGTGCAACGTTCAGAATCGACAGAAATCTGTTCGTCAATGATGATGGCATGGTGGGGGCAGATCTCACGACAGTGCTGGCAGCTGCTTTCACTGTAACGGATCGGCAGGCAGCGTGAACAGTCGATCTGAAGATCAGCCCTGCTGCCGGTCGTAATGTGGGGCCGTGCATCAGACACCGGTAGATTCCTGAAGCATGGCCAGGTCAGCGGTGACAAAGGCAACGGTGCAGCGAGCTATGGCCTGGTAAAATGGGGCTTCAGCGTCTTCAATGATCGCATCGGTAAAAGGGCCAAGCCAGGGCAACAGGAAGGCACCCAGAAATTGACGCTGCAGGTCTCTCAGCCGGTCTGCCTCCAGGGGCTCTCCTGCAGCGGCAGCTTCCCGCTGTTTAAAGGCCAGATACGACATAAATTCAAGCTCAACGGCTATATGATCCGGCAATTCGTGGAAGTCATTGGCCAGCTGCAGACCATTTGTCTGATAAAAAGCTGCAACAGATGAGGTAGAATCTCCCATAACGGTCTTGTTCTTGTCCAGCCAGACCGAGCCGTAGGGTGGGGCCACCAAGTTAAAAGGGCCAAGAAAAAGCCGGCTGTATTCTATCAGCTGGTATTCAATTGACGTTTCGTTCACTATACGGTTAGCCTCTGCTGCGCTCGCGGCTGCCTCTGGTGAGAAGTTGCCAAGCAGACTGGCCAAGGTAGCGCAACAGCCTTCTTCCTGCAGGGCGCTGGTTGGCGCATAATAGCAGGCAGCCAGCAGTCGGTAGGTGTCTTCCCGGTTCGTTTGTACGTCCATAGTCAGGTCCTTTAGCTGCAAGCGGGATGGAACCTGCTGTCCCATCCCGCTTTATTCTGCTACAGCATGATGATACGTCCTCAGATTTTGGCAGTTGCCTTGAAGGAGCGGATATAGGCCACATTCGGCTTTGTCTTTTTCTCTTCCTTCAGGCGCATGGCCTTGTGTTTCTTCAGGGCCTGGGCCGGTGCGCCGGCGGCATCGTTCAGGTCACCGAAGATGCGGGCCTTCGAGGGGCAGGCGGCCACACAGTAAGGCTGCTCCCCTTTCTTGACTCGGTGTTCGCAGAAGATGCACTTTTCAGTCACGCCCGGCTTACGGACACTGGCGTAGTCCGGGTGCTGGTAGTCGTGTTTATGGGGCGGAATCGCCCCGGCCGCCTTGGCTGTCTCGGCACCTGATGCGGTGCAACCCTTGATCAGCTCACTGCTGTCACGGGCGGCAGGGTGAGATTCTCCCATGTTGGCGCTGATCACGCTGTACTGTGCCTTCTGCTTGGTAATGTCCGAGACACTGTAGGGGCAAGCCTTCTGGCAACGCAGGCAGCCAATGCAGCGCTCGTCATTGTGCAGGGTGATGCCATCCGGCGACTTGAACATCGCCTTGGGCTTAACCGGGCAGGCCTTGACGCACGGGGCATCAGAACAGTGGTTGCAGAGCACCGGTATGGCGGCGTATTTCACATTGGGGAATTTCCCCTCTTCCTTGTAGATGAAGTCAGCCCAGTTGAAGGTTTGGCCATCGGCCGCTTCCTGGGTATTGTTTTCGGTCTTGCAGGCCAAGGCACAGGCACCGCAGCCGACACATTTTTGCAGATCAATTACCATTCCGTATTGTTTTGCCATTGGTCATCCCCCCTTTCTATGCCTTCTCAATCTTCACGCCGGTGAAACCACCGTTACGGGCCGTGGCGCCGCTCAGACGGTCGAAGTCCGAGGGCATCAGTTCGTTGTTGTTGCCGCCGCGTGGTGTCTTGCCGTACTCCTTGGCAGCCACGCGACCGTAGGCCCAGTGCCCCTGACCGTAGCACTTGGCCACGGTGCCGGGCCGGACACCTTCCCAGAGGCGGGCCTTACAGGTAATGGAACCGTTGACCGAGGTCAGTTTGATGGTGTCACCATCCTTGATGCCCAGTTTTTTGGCGTCAACCGGATTGATCTTGGCCACGTCATCCCAACTCTTGTCCCCTACGTCCACCTTTTTGAATTCCTGGTACCAGCGGGTGTTTGCCGAACGTCCCTCGCGGTTCAGGCGGGACTTGTAATCGATAAAGGTAAATGGGTACTCCTTTTCGCTGCCGTGGCGCTTGGGTGATTCATAGTGCGGTACAAAGACCAGTTCCCCCTGGGCCTCATAGCCGCTGGCCTTGAGGATGTCATCAATGCTGGTCTTGTGTTTGGCAGCGAACAGGGTCAAGGTTTTTTTCAAAGTTTCGCTATAGAACTCGAACTTGTGGGTAACGGTCTTGAACTTGCCCCAGTTCTTTTTGTAGGCATAGGTCTCGGTGTTGTAGATCCCTTTTTTCTTAAAGTCGGCCCAGCTGCTGAGTTTATCACCCTTCAGCTTCTCCTTACCGTCCCAGACCTTCGAACTGGTGATTTTGGCGGCGATCTCACAGAACTGGGCAGCATTGGTCGGCTTCTGTTTGGTCTCAGGATCTTCAAAGGAGGCATAGTAGTCATACAGGTTGGCAAAACCCCTTGCCTTGAGCTTTTCAGCCAAAAGCCACATCACCTCGGTCTCTTCGGCCTTGACGTTCCAGAGCGGCTTGGTGACCGGCTGCTGGATGGAGACATGGCCGTGCAGGTTGGCCATGTTGGTAACGATAGTTAGTTTTTCTGTGGGGGCAAAGGTGGCCGGCAGCACGATATCGGCAAACTGGGTCATCTCCGAGGCGTTGGTGACCATATGTACAAAGAACGGCACCTTGGCCATGGCCTTGTCCCAGCGCTGGGCACCGGTGGCGGAGAAGTTGAAGTTGGACCAGGTGCTGATGAAGATCTGGCAGGCGGCCGGATCTTTCAGGATGCCATCCGCCACTGCGTTGGTGACCACGTTGGCCTTGGCGCTTTCAGTTACTTTGCCATCCTTGTCTTTCTTAGAATCAAAGCCGCCCATGATGGCCGGCATATCCTTGGCTCCGCGACCATCCAACTTTTTACCATGACCTTGATGTTTGGCCAGTTCATCAACAAACTTGTCGGGTGCCGGGAACTTGTTGGTCGGCGAGCTGGAAGACTGAAATACCCCGCCTTCGGTCTCGATTGATCCGAGGATGCCGTTTAATGCATAGACGGCCATTGAGGCGTAGGTGCCCCGCGGGGTCATGGCCACACCGGGCCCCATCCAGACGGCACAGCGTGATCCGGCCTTGCCCATGGTTCGGGCAACCGTGATGATCTGCTCAGCCGGGATCAGGGTCTTTTGGGCAGCCCAGGCCGGTGTCTTGTCCTTCAGTTCAATGTTCCAGTACTTGACAATCCCGTGGGTCTGTTTCTCGGCAAAGGCCGCTTCATCGACCGTTGTTCCGGCCTTGAACTGGTTTTTGCCATCCTTGAAATCACCCACAAACTCTTTGCTCCAGAGACCTTCCGTCAAAAGCTGATGGGCAATGGCAGATGCCAGTGCGCCGTCTTCGCCCGGTTTGATCGGCAGCCACTCATTGGCCTTGGCGGCAATTGAGGAGAGGCGGGGGTCAACGGCAATGACGGTCCCCCGGTCAAAGATGTCGCCCAGCTTGTTGATGGCGTTGGGCACCTGGCGGTTGGAGGAGAGCGGATCACAGCCCCAGGCCACCAGGCATTTGGTCTTGGCCATGTCGTAGTCACGGTAGCCGAAGAAGCCCTGGGTATAGCCCGGTCCCATCTTCTCGGCCTCGGCACAGAGGGCGCTATGGGAGAAGTAGTTGCCGGTCCCGTAAATCTTGGGCAGGGTGCCGTACAGCAGATCGGTGGAGGTTGGGGAGTAGCGGCCGCGCATGTAGACCAGCTTTTCGGGATGACCGGTCTTACGCAGCTCAATCATCTTGTCGGCTATCAGCTCAAGCGCCTCATCCCAGCTGATCGGCACGAACCTGGGGTCGATCCCCTTGCCTTTTTGCGGGTTGGTCCGCTTCATCGGCACCTTGATCCGGTCAGGGTCGTAGGTCTGCTGGACCATCAGGTGTCCACGGGGGCAGCAGTAGCCGTTGTTGGCCTTGGAAAGCTGGTTGCCGCGTACCTTGACGATCCGGCCTTCCTGGACGTAGAACTCGACCGGGCACCAGGCCGTACAGCCCTGGCAGGTAGAAGCGATCCACTCCCCTGCTGCGGCCCCTTCCTTACCCCCGTGGTGGGCGGCAAAGGCGTTCAGTTTGGGTAGCCCGACGGTTGCCACAGCACCGGCTGCTGCCGTAACCTTCAGAAAGTCCCTGCGATTAATCTCCATACTGTTTCCTCCTTTCAGTCGTTTCATACGTCTTGCCTGCTACGCTTCATGAAACATGTTCGTGTGAGACTATAGCGTACCCTTTGCTGTTGTGCAACTATATGCAATTGCTGGAATATTTGTTGTTACGCGAACTGGACGACCTCGATTTGCCGTTGTTGGCTCCTCGTGTTAGTCTGTGTTAATGAACTGTTTAACTAATTGATTGCACTGTTTAATCAGTGTAGCGCACGGTCATTTGGAGGAACCGTATTCTGTTACGAAACCGTAACTTCAGTGTTCTCGTCATTATGTACTGCGCTTTCAGTCTTTTTGAGTTTTTCCCACAGCACCTTGCGGGAGATCCCCAATATCTCTGCTGCCCTTCCTTTCTGGCCTCCCAGGCTGTCCAGTACGCGAAGTATATAACGCCTTTCAAAATCTGCAACCGCATCACGTAATGGGACTCCAACATGGATCTTTTCAAAGTGGGTACCGATATGCAGAGGTGCATCTTCAAGCGGAGGGAGCTGGTGTTCCCGTATTCGCTGTCCAGGATAGAGAGCGGTCAGCTGTTCGATCAGATTGCTCAGTTCCTGGACATTGCCGGCCCATGGGCGCAGGAGCAAGGCATCGATCAGGCCGGGGGTGAGCCGGATTTTATGCTCCCGATCCAGCGCAAACTGCTCAACAAAATGAGCTGCCAGCAGTGGAACGTCTTCGCGGCGTTCACGTAATGGCGGTATGGGGAGTGTGACGATGTTGATCCGGTACAGAAGATCTCTCCGAAAGCGCCCTTCTGCGGCCAATGCTTTCAGGTCATGGCGTGTTGAGCAGATCAGACGAACATCAAGGGGGTGCTGGATAGTGCCGCCGATGCGGGCTGTTGTCTGCTCTTCCAGTCGTTTTACCAGGCCGGCCTGGGTGCCAAGCGGCAGTTCGGCGATCTCCTCAAGAAACAAGGTGCCACCGGCCGCTTTTTCCAGCAGACCTGCCCTGGCCCGGTCTGCTCCCGGTAGAGCCCCTTTTTCAACGCCAAACAGCTCTGTTTCAATCAGTTGAGTCGGCAGTGCAAGGCAGTTTACCCTGATAAACGGTTTGTCTTTTCTGCTGCTCATGCTGTGGATGGTTTCAGCCAACAGCTTTCTGCCGGTGCCGGTTTCGCCCTGCAGCAGCAGGGCCACTTCGCTGGCAGCAACAATGGTCATGGTGTCCAGAATGGTGCGCATGGCTGGTGAGCGGGTAATGATAGTTCTGGTGGTTGCAGTGTCTTCAGATAACGCTTCCAACTGCTTTTCCAGACCACGGTAGTCCAGCAGGCGCTCAAGTTTCAGCATCAGGACATCAACGGAAAACGGTTTGGTAATAAAATCAAAGGCCCCCAGCTTCATTGCCCGTACTGCCATTTCCACTGTAGCCTGACCGGTCATGACCAGGGCATGTACGGTAGGCTGTAGTTGCAGCAGGTCTGCTAGAAGGTCAAGGCCATCAACATCGGGCAGTCTGACATCCTGCAACAGCAGGTCAAAGGACTCGTCGCTGGCCGCAGCCAATGCCTCGGCGCCACTTTTTGCCAACCGGGTATTAAACCCTTTGGTGTTTAACGCCTCATACAGGGCTTCACCAAGTAAAGGATCATCTTCCACAAGTAAGAGTTTAAAGGAATTCATAGCAGGACTCCGTTGGTATAAGAGGAAGGCTTACCGTAAACACGGTCTTTCCCGGACAGCTGGTAAAGGTAATCGCGCCGCCATGCATCTCAACAATACTTTTGCAAATGGCAAGACCGATACCGGTTCCTTCACCAGCCTGTTTGGTGGTGTAAAAGATATCAAATACCGTGCGTTGTGCTTCCGCTGGGATACCGGTCCCCTGGT
>CAZOTC010000058.1:0-13141 GCA_964582605.1 uncultured Geobacter sp.
CATCGGGCAAAACTGTCGTGGCTGACACCGGTAGAGCTGCCCGGTTTCCGCTTCAGCGGGGTGCTCTACTCCAATGAACTGCTGGATGCCATGCCGGTGCATCGTGTCCTGATGACTCCACAGGGTTTGAAGGAGATTTATGTCACCCTTGATGGTGATCAGTTTCAGGATCAGGCTGATCTGCCATCCACCCCCGCACTTGAGGCCTACCTCGATCGTTTCGGTATCCCGCTGCACCCCGGTCAGGAGGCCGAGGTCTCACTGGCCGGTCTGGCCTGGTTTGAAGAGGTGGCGGAATGTCTGCAACGGGGCTTTATCCTGACCGTTGACTATGGCTGGGCCAAGGCCGATCTGTATGCACCCCAGCGCAATCTGGGCACCCTGTTGTGCTATTACAAGCATACGGTGGAGGATAACCCGTATCAGCGGTTGGGACAGCAGGATATTACCACCCATATCAACTTCAGCGCCCTGATTGAGCGGGGTGAAGAGCTGGGACTGAAGCCGCTCTGGTTTGGGGAGCAGTCCCGTTTCCTGCTTTCTGCCGGAGTGGTTGAAGAATTGGAGGCGATTGAGGCCTCAGACCTGACTGAAAAGGAAAAGCTGAAATTACGTCTGACCATCAAGCGTCTGATCATGCCGGAGGGGGGAATGGGCAACACCTTTCGGGTGCTGGTGCAGTCCAAGGGAGTTGTTGAACCGAAACTGGGATGCCTGCGGGGGATCGGGATATGAACGTGCCGGGTCACGGGCCAGGGGGCAAGGGCCAGGGAATTCAGGCGATTGTCTTTGATCTGGATGGTACCCTCTACGTCTCGGAGGCCTTTGAGCATGCCGTCTGGGAATCGGTCTCCCGTTATGCCGGTGAACTGCTGGGGGTCTCCCCTGAAGAAGCGGGCCGGCGCATTAAGGAGCTGCGGCAACGATTGACCGAAGAGAGGGGTACTCTGCAGACCCTGGCCGTGGCAATTGAGGTTCTTGGAGGCACCGTGCCGGAGATGCACCGCCGTTTTGCCGAAGAGCTTGAGCCGTCCGACTACATCCTGCCTGACCCCCGGGTCAAACCGCTGGTGGACCAGTTGGGAGAGCACTATAGCTGCTGGCTGCTGACCAACAACAACCGCACCCTGACTGAAAAAATTCTGAAGCAGTTGCAGCTTGCCGACAGCTTTCAGCGGATAATTACCATCAATGACACCTGGCGGCCCAAGCCGGATCGGTCAGTGCTTGATCAGGTGCTGGCAGAGCTTGGTCTGTCTCCTGAAACGGTGCTGTTTGTGGGTGATCGCTACGATATTGACCTGAGGCTGCCGGAACAGCAGGGCTGTCCGGTGCTGCTCACCAAGACCATTGACGAACTGATGCAGCTTGAAACACTGTTACCGGTGGCATGAAAATCAGCAACATTCAGTATCAGGTTTAGCGCGGCAGCGTCCTTGCGGTTTGATTATAAAACATTGTTACCTTGTTTCTTGCTTTTTTTATGTGCATTTGCTTTAATGCGACCCACCTGTCCTTCCCCATGTCTCGCTGTTTAATGGAGGTAAGCTATGTTTCGTACCCGTCTGACCGCCAAGGTTCTGATCGCCATTGCCGTAACGCTTTCTGTCGGTTTTGCCTGCCTTGGGGTCTTGAGTCTTTACCTTTCCTATACCTCCATGCTTGATCTGCAACGCAGCAATGCCCGTGTAGCTGCTGCCGACGTGATCCACGACCTGATTGAACTGAAGATGAAAGGGGACTTCAAGGCCTTTGACCAGTATGTCGCTGAGGTAGTCAAGCGGGGCGCTGCCCTGAAAATTCAGATGTTCGATGCAAACGGCAAACAGTACGGTGGTTCTGAACAGAGCGAACTGATCAAGGAGGCTATCTCCGCAGCTGGACAGAAAGAAGCAAATACTTCGGTTGAGGGACAGTCTGCCCTGGTGCTGGCCATTCCCCTGGCCAATGAAACCCGTTGTAACGCCTGTCATGCTGCCGGACCGAAATATCTGGGAGGACTGCAGCTGACCACCTCTCTGGAAGCCGGGGTTGCAAAGGCAAAAAATCTGGCCCTGATTCTGACCGGTGTGGGTGTTTTCTTCTTTTTCTTGATTATCGGGGTGCTGTATCTGCTGATTTCCCGTCTGGTCGTACGTCCTATCCGTGAGCTGTCAGCCCAGGTGGAAGACATCGCCAAGGGGGAAGGTGACCTGACCAGGGTGCTGCCGGTCCGTTCAGAGGACGAAATCGGCCATCTGGCTGCAGAAGTCAACCACCTGACCCAGACCGTACGCCAGATCATCGCCTCCCTCTATCAGCAGGCCTGCCAGCTGGGTGGGCATACCTGTGAGCTTTCCAACTCCTCCGAACGGATCGCCCGTGAGATGCAGGAGCAGATGGAGCATGCCGACACCGTGGCCACGGCAGCCGAAGAAATGAGCAGCACTATCCAGAATGTGGCGGAAAACACCAGCCAGTCGGTTAACCTGGCCGCAACCGTGGACAGCGCCGCCAGCACCGGTCTTGAAGTGGTCAAGGAGACCTGGCAGTGCATGAACAGTGTTTCTGAAAGTGTCGAGGCCACCCTGGCAGGCATAGCCGAGCTGGAACGCTCTTCTGCCAGTATCGGTGACATGCTTTCGCTGATTGAAGATATTGCGGACCAGACCAACCTGCTGGCTCTGAACGCTGCAATTGAAGCGGCCCGGGCCGGAGAGGCCGGTCGCGGATTTGCCGTAGTTGCCGATGAGGTGCGCTCCCTGGCGGAAAAAACCACCAAGTCCACTAAGGATATTGAACGGGTGGTGGCCAAGATTCAGCAGGAAAGCGGCAGGGCTGCTGCCAGTATTCGCAACGAAAGCAGCCTGGTTCAGACCGGCCTGCATCAGGCGGAAGAGGCCCGGCGTCAGCTTGAAGAGATCAAGAACTGTGCCTCGGGTTCGCGGATGATGAGCGAGCTGATAGCAACTGCCGCTGCCGAACAGACTACCGTCACCGCTGAAATATCCGGCAAGATTCATCACATATCCAATGCCTCCCATGGCACCAACCAGATGATGAAGGCCAATATGGAAACCTTTGCTCGCTTTGCGGATACGGTTGAAAATATTTACGGTACCGTGGGCCGCTTCTCGGTGGGCAACTACCATGATCAGGTCAAGGCCTATGCCAGAGAGCTGCACGACGGTGTGCAGGCTGCCATCGCCGAGGCGATCAGAAGCGGCAGCCTGTCCGAAGCCGATCTGTTTGACCGCAACTACCAGCCGTACCCGAAAAAGACCGACCCGCCCAAGTTTACCACCCGGTTTGACAGCTTCTTTGACCGCGTCATCTCGCCGTTGCAGGAGTCAATCATCAACCGCGACTCACAGCTGGCCTATGCCATCTGCTTTGATGACCGGGCCTATGTGCCCTGCCATAACCTGCGTTTCAGCAAACCGCTGACCGGTGACACAGAAGTGGACAAGGTCAACAACCGTACCAAGCGGATCTTTGGCGACCCTACCGGTATGCGCTGCGCAAAGAACACCGACGGCGTACTGCTGCAGACCTACCGCCGTGACACCGGCGAGATCCTGAATGACCTGTCAGTCCCTATCTTCATCAACGGCAAGCACTGGGGCGGTATCCGTTTCGGATACAAGGCCCCCTGCAGCCTGAAATAGCTCGATATAAGGGAGATATTCCATGTCATTGATGATCTGGGGGCCGATGTTTGAGGTTGGGGTACAGCAGATTGACACCCAGCACCGCAAGCTGTTTGATCTGGCCAATGAACTGGCCGATGCAGTAAGGGAAGGCAAGGGGGCGCTCCCGCTGGGTAAGATTCTGAACGAGCTTACCACCTACACCCAGATTCACTTTGCTGCAGAAGAGCAGCTGATGAGTCGGCACGGCTATCCGGCAACAGCAGAGCATAAAGCCTGTCATCAGGAGCTGACCAAAAGGGTGGCTGAATTCAAACGCGCCCTTCAGGCAGGCGATGTTGCGATTGTGGATGATGCACTGCAGTTTTTTACCGCATGGTTATCAAAGCATATCATGGAGATCGACAAGGCCTTTGCCAAAGCGCTGAAACAAAAGGGCATCCGTTAACCCTTCCAACCAGGCCATCCGGGGATACCTGCAGCAGGTGTCCCCGGTACTAACCTGAAAATATAACGCGATATCAGCTGATTTTCTTGCTTTTTGGTGCCGTTGTACTACACTTTACTCCCATGTCTTCCCACCGGTTCAACATCACCACCCGTAATGCCGTCCTCTGTACGTTGGGGCTGGGGTTGGCAGGACTGTTGCTCAATCGCTACCTGCCGGTAGAGCTGTATTACCGCCTTTCACTCCTGTTCGGCTCGATCCTGCCGTTGGTGGTGCTCAGCCTTTTCGGCGCTCCATTCGGTATAGCAGCCGGTCTGCTGGCTGCGGCAGGCACTCTGTTGCTCTGGCACCAGCCGTTCCCGTTTCTGCTTCTTTCGCTGGAGCTTGTTGTGGTGGCCCTGCTGATACGTCGGGGGTTGCGCCTGACTCAGGCGGTGATGCTCTACTGGCTGCTGCTGGGCATACCGCTGGCGCTGCTGCTGTATCTGTTTGTGCTGGACACATCTCCCCAGATATCCCTGGTGATTGCCCTCAAGTTTGGTCTGAACGGCGCGTTTAATGCCCAGATCGCCGCCTTGATTGCGGTTGGAGTACGCTATTACCGCTTCAGGACAAGTGCAGATCCGGAACAGCGCATCTCCTTTGTGGAGGCCCTGACCCTGCTGGTAACGGCAGCGGTCTATATTCCTCCCATGGTCATGCTGCTGATCGGCCTGCGCGGCGCAGAACAACAGCATCAGGCGACCCTGCACAAGACTGTGGCGCAGATAACCGAAGCAACGCAACTGTTGTTGGGGGACTGGCTTCAGAGGCGGCTTGACTCGGTCGCCAGCCTGGCCAGGGAGGTTTCCCTGCCGCTGGCAGATACGCCGGAAACCAGGCGGCTGATGACGATGCTGAAACAGAACGACACGGTCCTGCTCCGTATGGGCCTGTTTGATCAGCAGGGTAATCCGCTGCTGCATCATCCCCGGATTGAGGATGGTGCCCCTGACGCTGCACGCCCCTTTTTTGCTGATCGTCTCCATATCAGGGGCTCCCTTGACAACGGTGTAGCCAGTCTGGGTAACGCCGGCACGCTGGTGATAAGTAATCAGGCGGCTGTGCCGGTGGCCCCGATCGGCCAGCCGATCATCCGCAACGGTCGCGTGGCAGGGGTTGCCACCGGCCTGATCAATCTGGAGCGGCTTCAGGAGCGCTCGGATTTTGTGGTTGCCCGCCGTGGGGTGTTTCTGAGTATCCTGGATGGTGCCGGTCAGCCGCTCACAAAAAACAAAAGACAGCTGAGCACCGTTCCCCGAGGTCTGCAGGCCACTCACCCCCCGAAACGATCCGGAGTCCCCTGGCTTGCGATCATGGACCAGGCCCGTCTGGTGAACCGGGTGCCCCTGAAAGCTGCCCATCAATGGGATATGGTTGTTGAAGCCCCCTATCATCCGGGGCTGCATGAGCTCAACCAGCGTGCCGTCAGAGAGATGGGGATGATCCTGACCTTGATGGCCCTGGTCTGTCTGGCATCACGGATCGCCACCAAGGGACTGCTGCTCTCGGTTGTACGGTTGCGTCAGGTAACCGAGCAGCTGCCCTGGCAGCTTGGCCACGGAGGGATGCCGGTCTGGCCAAAACCGACCTTCCTGCGTGAGATAGGGGAGCTGAGTACGAACGTCAGAGAGATGGCCGAGAGTCTGGGGCAATCCTTTGCCGAGCTGAAAACGATGAATGAGCAGCTTGAAGCGCGGATTGCGGAACGTACCCGGGAGCTGGTTGAGGCCAAGCAGGTTGCGGAAGCTGCCAATGAGGCCAAAACCCGGTTTCTGGCGGTCATGAGTCATGAGATCAGGACTCCGATGAACGGTATCATGGGGATTCATGCGCTGCTGAAAAAAACGTCACTGCTGCCTGATCAGCGTGAGCTGCTTGAGCATGCTGCCGAGTCTGCCGATGCGTTGCTGCTGATTATTAATGATATTCTTGACTTTTCAAAGATTGAGGCACAAAAACTGGAGTTGAACCCGGTCCCGTTCAGGCTTCGCAAGCTGATTGATTCATTGGCTTCAATTTTTCAGGCGGTTGCCGAGAGGAAAGGGCTGTACCTGGACTGCAGCTATAGCGGGGAGGTGCCGGAACTGGTAACCGGTGATCAGGAGCGGTTACGGCAGGTACTGACCAATCTGTTGAATAATGCGGTAAAGTTCACCCGTAAGGGGGGCGTATCGTTCATCGTGGAGGGGCCTGAAGCCGGTAAGGTTTCTGAAACACTGCAGATCGCCTTTGTGATCAGGGATACCGGTATCGGTATCGCCCCGGACAAGCAGGAAAGCATCTTCGAGATGTTCAGCCAGGCTGACAGTTCCACAACCAGGGAGTATGGCGGCACCGGTCTGGGGCTGGCGATCTGCAGAAGTCTGGTGGAACTGATGGGGGGAAGCATCACGCTGGCCTCAACTCCAGGCACAGGCTCGACATTCAGCGTCATCCTGCCGTTTGAACAGGCCCGGACGTTGCCTGTAACCGGAGAAGACGGCTCCGGGAGTTCACATCTGCAGATGCGCCCTCTCTCTGTCCTGTTGGCAGAGGACCAGGCAGTAAACCGCTTGGTGCTTTCACGTCTGCTATGCAGCTTTGGGCATCAGGTCGTTGCGGTTGAAAACGGCTACAGGCTGCTTGAAGAGCTTGCCGGAGGTTCATTTGATCTGGTTATGACCGATATTTCCATGCCGGAAATGGATGGTTTCCAGGCTGTGGCCGCCATCCGCAGTAATCGGCTGCCCGGCGTCGATCCCGCTGTTCCGGTGATTGCCATGACTGCCCACGCAATGGATGAAGATCGTGAACGCTGCCTGGCAAGCGGCATGAACGGTTATCTGTCAAAACCGATTGATGTTGATAAACTTGTTGCTGCATTGCAGAGTATCGTACCTGAGTGTACCCGGGAGGAAGAACCAATGACATCAAACATACCAGAAGCTGCCGCGACTACCTCGGGCATGCCGTCGGAAGAGGTGCTGGATCGGGAGTATCACCGCAAGAATTACCATGATCTGGGCTGCGGTGACGTGTTGCTGGATGTGTACCGGATCTATCTGGAAAGCGCCCCCCAGAAGCTGGAAAAACTCCGGGTGCTGGTACAGCAGACCGATCTTGAACCGGTTGTGACGCTGGCCCATGGACTGAAGGGGGAATCCGGCTCAGTGGGCGGACGTTATGTCATGGCGATTGCTGCAGCCATGGAAATGGCAGGCCGAGCCGGCAATCTGGATGAGGTGCGCCGTCTGATGCCCGAGCTTGAGCTGAGGCTGCAGAAGACCATTGCCGCAATTGAAAAGGAGCTATCAGCGTGAGTGTTCAGGGGCAAGGGGCAAGGAGCAAGGGGCAGGGTCAACTGTTGAAAATCCTGTTTGTCGCTTCCGAGGCGGCGCCCTATGCCAAGACCGGTGGTCTGGGCGAGGTGGTGGGGGATCTGCCGCGCTATCTGCATGCACTGGGGCATGATGTGCGGGTGGTGCTGCCGCGTTACTACAGCATCAATCCGGAAAAGTACGGCCTGAAGATGCTGCCCGGCAGTCTGGTGGTGCCGATGGGGATCATCGGCGAGATGTATTGTGGCGTCTGGGAAGGTCGACTGCCCAAGAGCGAAGTGCCGGTCTATTTTCTGGAACATCAGGGGCTCTACGGCAGAGACGGCATCTACGGCATTGATAATGTCGGGTTTATGGATAACGACAACCGCTATGTCTTTCTGTCCCGGGCGGCCCTGGAACTGCCCAAGATGCTGTCGGGCTGGCAGCCGGACATCCTGCATGCCCACGACTGGCACACCGCTGCGGTGCCGGTCTTTCTCAATACCAGTTACCGCAACGATCCGCTGGTGGGCAACGCCGCATCTATCCTGACCATCCACAACATGCAGCATCAGGGGAACTTCTATCCCGGCCTGATGGAGGTGCTGGATATCGGTTGGGAACATTTTACCTTTTTGGGGCTGGAAAAAGATGATCAGGTCAACCTGCTCAAGGGGGGGCTCTACCATGCTACCCTGTTAAACACGGTAAGTCAGGGCTATGCCCGTGAGATCCGGACCCCGCTCTACGGCTGGGGACTGGAAGGGGTGCTGCAGGAGCGGGCCGCTGACCTGTACGGCATTCTGAACGGCGTGGATTATGATGAGTGGAATCCGTCCACTGATCGTTACCTGCCGGCCACCTATACGGTCGACGACCTGAGCGGCAAGGCGATCTGTAAGCGGGAACTGCAGCGGCGTTTCAATCTGCCGGAGATAGATGTGCCGCTGTTCGGGATTGTCTCACGCATGGTTCCCCAGAAAGGGACCGACCTGCTGGCTGAGGCGATCCATGAGATGATCAAGCTGGATCTGCAGGTAGTGGTGGTGGGTAATGGTGAGCCCTGGGCCCACTTCTTCTTTGGCGGTATGGCCTATCGCCATCCGGACAAGGTGGGCTGCCATATCGGCTACGACAACCCGCTGGCCCATCTGGTAGAGGCCGGATCTGATTTCTTTCTGATGCCTTCAGCCTTTGAGCCGTGCGGCCTGAACCAGATGTATTCGCTGGCCTACGGTACGCCGCCGGTGGTCCGGGCAACAGGCGGGCTGGATGATAGTATTGAGAATTTTGATGAAGCGACCCTGCGCGGCGACGGCTTCAAGTTCTGCACCCGGACCGCCTCTGCCTTCTTCAACACCGTCGGCTGGGCTACCTGGACCTGGTACAACAACCCTGAAGGTCTTGCCGCCTTGCGCAGGAACGGCATGAACAAACGGTTTACCTGGGAAGAATCAGCACAAAAGTATGAATCCCTGTACCGGGAGGCGTTGCGGAGGAGACGCGGTGAACCGTAGGATTATACTGCTCTGGATCAGCTGTTTTCTTGTACTGTCTGTTGCCTTTTTCGCCTCCGCCTCTGTGGCTGCCCAGGAACCGTTTGCAACCCACCCGCCTCTTCCTGCAGGATATCAGTCTATCAGGGTTTTTGATCGCCAGGGGCGGTTTGTGGGCCGACTGCTGCCTGAACAGCGCTACTGGACCGGTATCGAGCGGATCCCGGTGTTTCTGCAGAACGCGGTGGTGGCGGTTGAAGACTCGCGGTTTTATGAGCACGGGGGGATCGACGTGCGCGGGATTGCCCGGGCAGCCTTCAGGAATGTGGTTAAAAGGAGGCTGGCAGAAGGAGGTTCCACCATCACCCAGCAGCTGATCAAAAACAGGTATCTCAGTAGTGAGAAAACCCTGGATCGCAAGCTGAACGAAGGGCTGCTGGCACTTGAATTTGAGAAGAAGTACTCCAAGAAACAGATTCTTGAGATGTACTTCAACGAGATTTACTACGGCAACGGGGCATGGGGGATTGCCCAGGCAGCCAGGCTGTACTTTGACAAGAGTCCGGAAGAGCTGAACGAGTCCGAATCCGCCTTGCTGGCAGGGGTGCCCAAAAATCCTTCCCGTTATAACCCGTTGGGGAAACCGGTCGATGCCGGGACGCGCAGGGCTGTGGTCCTCAAGCGGATGGTGGATGTGGGGATGATCAGCCAGTCTGACATACGCAGGATCCAGAAACTGCCGGCAGCCCCTGTGCCGAGAAACCGTGCTCCCTACTACCTGGATTATCTGCGCACAAAGCTGGTTGAGCTGTATGGCACCGGGGTGATCGAGCGCGGCGGATTCGAGATTACCGCTGCCATGGACAGCAATCTGCAGGGCAGGGCGGAAAAGGCCTTGAGCGAAGGGGTGACGCGGATTGCCCACGATCTGCAGGGGGCGTTGGTTGCGCTTGATCCTGCAAACGGCGACCTGCTTGCCCTTGTGGGCGGCGTTGACTACCTGAAAGCACCCTACAACAGGGCCGTAGCGGCGAAACGGCAGCCCGGATCAGCTATTAAGCCGTTGATCTATGCGGCGGCAGTTGAAAAAGGGATCGCTGCGGCCAGTCTCTGGAACGATGCACCGGTGGAGTATCCCGGTGGTAACGGAACCGTATGGAAACCGTTGAACTATGATGGAAAGACCCATGGTGAGCTATCCCTGCGTCAGGCACTGGCAACCTCGAACAACGTCATAGCGGTCAAGCTGCTGGATAAGGTGGGACTACCTGCTTTTGCCGAGCATGCCGGCAGGATGGGACTGCTGCTGCAGAACAGGACCGATCTGTCGCTTGCCCTGGGCACAGAAGAGGTGACCCTGCACGATCTGACTCTGGCGTACGCACCGTTGGCCAATGGCGGCAGTCGGGTCGCACCCCGCATTATGGTGCGGTTGTATGACCGTTACCGCAAGGCGTGGATCGAAAACCAGTCGTCACCGACACCGGCACTTTCTCCGGCTGCCGCCTATATCACCACTGATATGCTCAAGGATGTGTTGACCGTTGGTACGGCAAAAGAGCTGAAAAAATTCAGCCGGCAGCATCCGTCTGCCGGCAAGACCGGTACCACCAATGAGTATCGTGATGCCTGGTTCATCGGTTATACACCGCATCTGGTAACCGGCGTCTGGATCGGATACGACCAGCCGCGTCCCGGTGGCAAGGGGTTTACCGGCGGTGCCGTGGCAG
Source organism: uncultured Geobacter sp. (assembly GCA_964582605.1). Classification (GTDB taxonomy): domain Bacteria; phylum Desulfobacterota; class Desulfuromonadia; order Geobacterales; family Pseudopelobacteraceae; genus Trichlorobacter. Next base: position 10,645 of record CAZOTC010000058.1, read on the forward strand.
CACCGGTCTGGGAGCGATTCATGCGTCAGGCGGTGGTCGGCAGGCCGGCTGATGACTTCAACAGGCCTGATACCGTAGTCACGATTGCGGTCGATCCGGCCAGCGGCTATCCGGCAACTGCGGACTGCCCGAAACAGCAGGATGCCCTTTTTATCTCCGGTGCCGAACCTGACCATTACTGCCCCAACCATGGCGGCGGTGTACGGGAACCCCCGGCAGCGGTGCCTGAGCCTTTGCCGGCAGGGCAGTGATCGCAGAGCGACCCATGCTTTCATCTCTCCATGATTTTATTGAACGCTGTGATCACCTGCACGAACTGCAGCAGATTGAGGTTCCGGTCAGTTCGCATCTGGAGCTTGCTGCCATTACCCGCAGGATCAGCAGCTATCCCAAGGGTGGCCCAGCGTTACTGTTCAGACAGCCTGACGGACTGCCCTTTCCGGCAGTTACCAATCTGTTTGGCTCCAGAAAGCGTATGCGGCTGGCGCTGGGGGTGGATCGCCTGCACGACCTGACCGCAGCCTTTGCATCGGTGCTGGCAGAGATTCCGCATCTGGACCAGTCGAACCTGGGTGAGCTGCTGGCGCAGTACCCCGAACTGGTCAACGCTAATCCGGTGATAGTCCCGGACGGCCCCTGCCGTGATGAACGGGTACCGGGTGACGACCTGCTGCAGTTTCCTTTTATCCAGAACTGGCCGGATGACGGCTCTGCAGCCGGTACCGGCAGATACATCACCCTGGGGCAGGTCGTTACGACTGCCCCTGATGGATTGACCCCCAATTACGGCATGTACCGCTGCCAGATTCACGATCCCCACACCCTGGCTGTCCGCTGGCGTCAGGGCAGTGGAGCGTTCAGGCATCATCAGCAGTATCTACGTATGGGGAAGCGGATGCCGCTGGCGATTGTGCTGGGAGGGCCTCCTGCCCTGACATTATCTGCGGCCTGGCCGTTGCCGGACGGGTTGTCTGAGCTGAGTTTTGCCGGTTGGCTGCGGGGGGCATCAATCCCCACGGTGGATTGTCCCCACGGACCGCTGCAGGTACCGGCTGAGGCTGAACTGGTGATTGAAGGGTTTGCCGAGCCGGATATGCCGCTTGTGGAAGGTCCCTTTGGCAACCACACCGGGCAGTACGATCCGGCCGGTCCAGCGGCTCGGATCACGGTTACCCGGATTACCCGGCGCGGAATGCCCCTGATCCCTTCGACGGTGGTTGGGCCTCCCCCGCAGGAGGATTGCTGGATGATGCTGGGCTGGGAGCGGCTGATGGCCGTACTGCTGCCCAGACTTGTTCCAGGGGTGCGCGACATCAGGATGCCGTTACCCTGGGTGTTCCGCAACAGTGCAGTTATCTCTGTTGAAAACCATTCGCCACGTGCGATTCGGGAACTGGTCCATGCCCTGTGGCAGCTGCCCTGGTTCCGTAAGGCCCGGCTGTTACTGCTGGTGGATGCCGGGATTGCTGCCCTTGACCTGCAACAGGTGGCCTGGCGGGTTGTCAATGAAACCGATTGGCTGGATGATCTGATCAGGGATGAAGCCGGCGGCCGTCTGGCCGTGGATGCCACCCGACGTTCGGTTGAGGCGCTTTTGCCTGACTCCTCAACTGAACAGCTGCTGGTAAAACGCTGGAAGGAGTATGGTCTGCCATGACCGCAGTCTTGCAAAAAATTACTATCTTCATGGAGATGATTAAATTCTCCCACACCATCTTTGCCCTGCCGTTTGCCCTGTCCGGTGCTTTGCTGGCGATTCGCGGTCTGCCCAGCGGCCGACAACTGCTGTTCATCATACTGGCCATGGTGGGTGCCCGCACCGCTGCCATGGCCATGAATCGGCTGATTGATGCTGATATTGATGCCAAAAATCCCCGTACTGCCGGACGCGCCATCCCGGCCGGGCTGCTCTCCAAAGGGGCGGTGCTCGGGGCTATCCTGCTGTCCGTAGCGCTCTTGCTCTGGTCCGCTGCCATGCTGAATCCGTTATGTCTCAAGCTCTCCCCCATCGCCCTGGGCTTTCTGGTACTTTACTCGTACTGCAAACGGTTTACGGCCCTGGCCCATATCGTGCTGGGGATCTGTCTGGCCGCCGCACCGATCGGCGCCTGGGTGGCGCTCACCGGCAAAATCGAACTGCCTGCCGTTGTGCTGGGTCTGATCGTCCTGTTCTGGGTATCGGCTTTTGACATGCTCTATGCCCTGCAGGATCTGGAGTATGATCGCTCGGTGGGGTTGCATTCCATCCCGGTTGCCCTTGGCGTCAACCGCTCGCTCTGGCTCTCACGCCTGTTCCACATCATCACCGTCGGTCTGCTGATCTGGCTGATTATCCTGTTGGGGCTGGGGGGCTGGTTCTGGATCGGCACTGCGGCCATGGCTGCCATGCTGCTGTATGAACACCGGCTGCTGCGTGGTGGCGACCTGACTAAACTGGATGCCGCCTTCTTCACCATGAACGGCTACATCAGCCTGACCTTTCTGGCTGCCACGGCAG
>CAZOTC010000059.1:0-13137 GCA_964582605.1 uncultured Geobacter sp.
ATCCGGCGGTTTTCTGGCCAAATGGCTGCTGATTGATGCGGCCCTGGCAAGCGGGCAGGTCTGGATTGCGGTGATCGCGGTGATCGGCGGGCTACTGGCCTCAGTCTATGTCTTTCGAGTCTTGCGGCTGGCCTTTCTGGGGCCGCCGGATGAGTATCAGATTGTCCTGCAACCGGTTTCCGCGGCCATGGAATGGACCGCCTTTACCCTGGCCGCAGCCGGCATTGCACTGGGACTGCTTGCCATGCCGCTCTTCAGGCTGCTGGAGGGGGTGGGAGGATGAGCTTCAATGAGTATCTGCCACTACTGGTGATCGCCTCATCCCTGCTGCCCGGTCTGGTCATCTTTGTCCTGCCGGAAGAGCGGGTGCTGTTGCGGTCGCTGTTAAACCTGCTGGGGGCGTTGACCAAACTGGCCCTGATCGGTCTGCTGCTGGCCGGGGTGACGGCCGGTGAAAAATATGGCTTCCGCTACGAGCCGGCTCCCGGTCTGGAGCTGGTGTTCAAGGCCGATGCCCTGGCCCTGCTGTTTGTGGGACTCTCAGCCAGCCTCTGGCTGCTGACGACCCTCTATGCCATCGGCTACCTGGAACATGCACCGTACCGCAGCCGTTTTTTCGGGTTTTTCAGTCTTTGCGTCACTGCCACCATGGGGATAGCCATGGCCGGCAACCTGCTGACCTTTTTTATCTTTTACGAGCTGCTGACCCTGGCCACCTTTCCGCTGATCGTCCATCGCGGCACCCCCCAGGCGATGCGGGGCGGCACGATCTATCTGGCCTACACCCTGTTGGGCGGTGCCCTGCTCCTGATCGGCATTGTCTGGCTACAGCAACTGACCGGCAACGGCGAGTTTACCCAGGGGGGCATACTGGCTGCGCTGCCGGGCAGTTCCGCTCCACAGATTAAACTGATCTTTCTGCTGCTGATCGCCGGTGTAGGGGTCAAGGCTGCCATTGTGCCGCTGCATGGCTGGTTACCCAAGGCCATGGTGGCACCGGCGCCGGTCTCGGCCCTCTTACATGCGGTAGCCGTGGTCAAGGCCGGTGCCTTTGGTGTGGTGCGGATCGTGTACGAAATCTACGGTATTGAGCATGCCCAGGCTCTGGGGCTGCTGCTGCCCCTGGCCGTGGCCGCTGCAGTCACCATCCTGTGGGGCAGCCTGCGGGCCCTGTTCCAGGGAGAGCTGAAAAAGCGGCTGGCCTTTTCCACGGTCAGCCAGGTTTCCTATATTGTGCTGGGGGTCGGTATCTTCGGCATGGCCGGCACCGTGGGTGGTCTGGTACACCTGGTGCATCAGGGAATTATGAAGATCACCCTGTTTTTCTGTGCCGGAAACTATGCCGAGACCCTGGGGATACACCGTGTGGATGAGCTGGACGGCGCCGGGCGTCGGATGCCGTTGACCTCAACGGCCTTTTCCATCGCTGCCCTGGGGATGATGGGGGCACCCCTGACTGCCGGGGCGATCAGCAAGGCCTGGCTCAAGGCCGGTGCCCTGGCAGCCCAGATGCCCTGGGCGGTCTGGGTGCTGACCGCTTCAAGCCTGTTGAACATGGCCTATTTTCTGCCGATCCTGTACCGACTCTGGCTGAAGCCGCTGCCTGCGGCCTGGCCCCATGAGGAGATCCCGGCGCGAAAATGGCGCGAGACGCACCTGCTGCTTCTGCTGCCGCCGCTGGTCACGGCCCTGGCAACCGTGGCAGCGTATCTCTTCAGTGATGCCGGGTTCAGTCCCCTGGCCTTTGCCCGGATGATTATGGGGCTGGAGTACCATACCCCGCCGTAATCAACCAACACCACGAGGTTTTATCATGGATTGGTATCAACAGAATCATCAACAGGCCCTGGATGCGCTGCAAAGTGGCGAAACCGGTCTCAGCAGTCAGGAGGCTCAAAACCGTCTGGCCCAGTACGGCCCCAACAATCTGGCTGAAGAAGAGAGCATCAGCCGTCTGCAGATCCTGCTGCACCAGTTTCAGAGCCCGCTGATCTACATACTGGAGCAACAATCTTGAGTCTGACAACTGCGCTAAACGCCCTGGGCGGTCTGGCCCTGTTCCTGCTGGCCATGCTGATGATGACCGAGGGGCTGAAGGTCTTTGCCGGAGACAGCCTCAAACAGTTACTGGGCAGGTTCACCTCCACACCGTTCAGAGGGGTGCTGGCCGGTGCCCTGGTCACCGGTCTGGTGCAGTCTTCCAGCGCGGTGACCGTGGCGGTGATCGGTTTTGTCAATGCCGGGCTGATGGGGCTGCGACAGGCGCTGGGGGTGGTGTTTGGCGCAAATGTAGGGACTACCATGACCGGCTGGCTGGTCAGCCTGGTGGGATTCGGCTTCAAGATTGAGGCCCTGGCCATGCCGATTCTGGCAATGGGGGTATTTCTGCGCATTGCCGGCAGCAGCAGACGCAAGCAGGGGCTTGGTGAGGCTCTGGCAGGGTTTGGAATGTTCTTTCTGGGACTCTCCATACTAAAAGATGCCTTTGCTGTAATCGCCCAGAGTTACGGAACATCTGTTGCTTCAGGTGCCCACAGTGGCGGTATGTTGACATTTCTGCTGGTGGGATTTGTTGCCACTGTGCTGACCCAGTCCTCAAGCGCAGCCATTGCCATAGTGCTGACTGCTGCAAGCGGCGGTGTTCTGGGTATATTACCTGCAGCCGCAGCTGTGATAGGTGCAAACCTGGGAACCACCTCAACTGCTGCCGTGGCGGTACTTAAGGCCACTTCAAATGCCAGACGACTGGCTCTTGGGCATATCCTGTTCAACCTGATCACCGGAGTTGTGGCTATGCTGCTCCTGCCGTTGATGATCAAGGGGGTTGCCCAACTGGCCAACGGCCTCGAACTGGAGGGGAGTCCGGCCGCCTTTCTGGCCCTCTTCCATACCGTGTTCAACCTTCTGGGAGTGGCAATCATGCTGCCTCTGACCAGACCATTGACTCACTTTCTTGAACAACGGTTTACCAGTCAGGAAGAGCTTTCGGGCAGGCCCCGCTACCTTGACACAACACTGACCGCCACTCCGGCCCTTGCAGTTTCTGCCCTCAGGGCGGAACTGCTGAGGATAAGGGATCTGGCTCTTACGCTTGTACAAGGCGCCATCCAGTCACCTGACAAAACAGTAAAAAACCTTGAACAGCAGACTGCAGCCATCCATAACCTGGTAACTGCGGTGGCGGACTACGTGGGAACAGTCAGGACTGCCACAATGTCCTTTGATGTGGGGGATAGTCTTGCACGCAGTCTGCGCATCGCCCGGTATCTGGATGAATCGGCCCGCCTCTCCGCGTCTTTCCTGCTGCTGTTTCAGGAACTGCAGCTCGATAAGCATCCGGAGCCCAGGCCTGCCCTGAAACAACTGTTTGAGCAGATTCTGCACTGTTGTCTGCTGGTCAGCCAGAAGGAGCCGGTTGACGGGCAGGCAGACCGGGAACGCCTGGAAGCCCTGGAACGTTTTGAGGAGTTCTACCAGCAGGCCAAGGCAGACCTCCTTCATGCCGCTGTGGCAAGAAGCCTCTCCATTGACCGGGTAGACTGCCTGCTTGGCCGGTTGAGCAGCACCCGCCGCATGGTTGAGCAACTGGTCAAGGCAGACCGCCTGTTGCGCAGCCCTGCCCTGGGTGAGGCTATTGAGGCGGAGCGCAGACATGAACAGCACGATTAATATCGGTAAAATTGAAATGGCAGAGGTACTGACCAGACCATGATTATTTCATTCAGCGCCGTTCTGACCGGCTTGATCCTGCTGGTCTGGAGCGCGGACCGTTTTGTGGACGGAGCCGCTGCGACGGCCCGCCATTTCGGCATGCCTCCCCTTCTGATCGGCATGGTGATTGTGGGGTTCGGTACTTCGGCACCGGAAATGGTGGTTTCAGCCCTTGCCTCGCTTCAGGGAAATCCCGGCATTGCCCTGGGAAACGCATACGGTTCCAACATCGCCAACATTGCCTTGATACTTGGCTGTACGGCACTGATCAGCCCGATAGCGGTTCATTCGCGGGTCCTGCGTAAAGAACTGCCGGTCTTAACGCTGGTTACCGTTGTGGCGATGCTGATGATGCATGACCTCCGGTTGAGCCGTCTTGACGGGCTCGTGCATCTTGTCTTCTTTGCGGTTTTAATCGGTTGGAGCATTCGGGAAGGATTGCGTCAACGGGGCGATACGCTGGGTGAAGAGACCGAGGAAGAGCTGGAGCAGCACCCGATGCCGCTCAAAACGGCTTTTTTCTGGCTGGCAGCAGGTCTTTTGCTGATGATTGCAAGCTCTCGCCTGCTGGTCTGGGGGGCAGTGGAGATTGCACGTCAGCTGGGGGTGAGTGACCTGATCATCGGCTTGACCATCCTGGCGATCGGAACCTCGTTGCCGGAGCTGGCTTCTTCGATTAGTGCCGTAAGGAAGAACGAGCACGATCTTGCCCTGGGGAACGTGATCGGCTCAAACCTGTTCAATACCCTTGCGGTGGTGGGGATTGCAGGCACCATTCATCCGCTTGATGTTGACCAGGCGGTGTTTTCACGGGATATGCTGCTGATGGGAGGGTTAACCCTGACCCTGGTCCTGTTCAGTTACGGCTTCCGTGGACCGGGCAGGATCAGTCGCTGCAAGGGAGCACTGCTGCTGGCCGGCTACATCGCGTACACCACCTGGCTGATAACAACCGTGTTTGCACAAGCAGGCTGACCCTTTAATTACAACTATTTGATATCAAAGGAGGAATAAGGCATGACAACAGGGCGTCTGGTGGTGATCGGCGGTGATGCTGCCGGGATGAGTGCGGCATCAAAGGTTCGCCGCGAACAGCCGCAACGGGAAATTACGGTGTTTGAACGCAGTCCGCACACCTCTTACTCAGCCTGCGGCATGCCCTATTTCATCGCAGGACTGGTGGAGAGCGCCGACAGGCTGGTGGCCCGCAGTCCTGAAAAATTCCGGGACAAATTCAATATTGATGCCCGCATCCGGCATGAGGTGCTTGAGATCGATCCCACAGCGCAACGGGTACGTGTTCTGAATCTTGCAGATACCCGTGAGTCATGGGAACCCTACGATCAGCTGTTGATTGCCACCGGTGCCGAGGCGATTTTTCCGATGCTGGAAGGGAGTGACGCCAAAGGTATTTTCTCACTTTCTACGTTAGAAAGCGGCATTAAAGTATTTGATTTTATGGATAAAGAACTACCACGCAGAGCAGTGGTGGTGGGCGGCGGGTATATTGGCCTGGAGATGGCCGAGGCCCTGGTTCGGCAAGGGCTGCAGGTAGCGCTGATTGAAAAAGGGGAACAGGTAATGGGCACCCTGGACCCGGATATGGGGGCGCTGGTTTCCGGGGCGTTGCGGGAGATAGGCGTAAGCCTTTACCTTAATGAATCCCTGATCGGTTATGAGCAGAACAACGATATGGTAAGCGGTGTGGTGACCGATCAGCGCACCATTCCGGCTGATCTGGTGATTGTGGGGCTGGGCACCCGTCCCAACACCGGGCTGGCCAAGAGTGCCGGTCTGCAGCTGGGTGAAAAAGGTGCAATCCGGGTCAATCCACGCATGCAGAGCTCCGTCCCCACTATCTGGGCTGCCGGTGATTGTGCCGAGAGCTTTCACCTGGTCAGCCGCAGGCCGTTTCATGTGGCCCTGGGCACGGTGGCCAACAAACAGGGCAGCGTGGCAGGGATCAACCTGTCCGGCGGCTATGCCACCTTTCCCGGTGTGGTGGGAACGGCAGTCAGCAAGATCTGCAAATTTGAAGTGGCCCGTACCGGTCTGACTGAACGGGAGATTCAGGCTTCAGGGCTGCAGTACACGACTGCAACCACCAAGACCAAGACACGGGCCGGCTACTACCCCGGCGCCGGCTGGATCACGGTCAAGCTGTTGGCGGAACAGGGCAGCGGGCGGCTGCTGGGTGGGCAGATTGTTGGTTTGGAAGGGGCTGCCAAGCGGATTGATGTGCTGGCAACAGCCCTGACTGCAGGCATGACGGTGCAGCAGATTGTGGATCTGGACCTGTCCTATGCGCCGCCCTTCTCGCCGGTCTGGGACCCGGTCCAGACCGCAGCACGCAGGCTTCTGGGCGGTGGGGAATAATCCTAAAAACGGCAGTTCATATCCACGAAGCAACTGCTTCGTGGACAACTGCTTTTTCTAGGATAATGCCTCAGCTACTGGCCGGATAACCGGCTGATCATATAGCCCGCAGCAACCGCCGTGCCGATCACTCCGGCCACATTGGGACCCATGGCATGCATCAGCAGGTAGTTCTGGGGATCATACTCGGCCCCTACGTTCTGGCTGACCCTGGCTGCCATCGGCACTGCCGAGACCCCGGCAGAGCCGATCAGAGGGTTGACCGGGTTGTTGGGGGAGAGTTTATTCATGATCTTGGCCATCATCACCCCACCGGCAGTGGATACACCAAAGGCAACCACCCCCATGGCGATAATGATCAGCGTAGTTGGACGCAGGAATATTTCGGCCTGCATGGTCATTCCCACTGCCGTACCCAGAAAGATGGTGGTGACATTGATGATCTCATTCTGGCAGGCCTTGACCAGTCGATCCACTACCCCTGATTCCCGCAGCACATTGCCCAGCATCAGCATCGCCACCAGGGCCGAGGCATCCGGCACCACCATGATACAGAGGATCATCACCACCAACGGGAACACGATCCGCTCCAGCTTGCCGACCTTGCGCAGGCTCTTCATCCTGATCTTTCGCTCTGCATCAGTGGTCAAAGCCTTCATGATCGGCGGCTGGATCAGCGGTACCAGACTCATGTAGGTGTAGGCCGCCACTGCAATCGGACCGATCAGGTGCGGGGCAAGCTTGTTGGCCAGAAAGATTGAGGTGGGACCGTCAGCCCCGCCGATAATGCCGATTGAGGCAGCCTCTCCCAGGGTGAACATGCCGGACAGTACCGCACAGAGCATGGTAGCAAAGACCCCCAGCTGGGCTGCCCCCCCCAGCAGCAGGGTACGGGGATTGGCGATCAGGGGGCCGAAATCGGTTAAGGCCCCTACCCCCAGAAAGATGATCGGCGGGAACAGCTCCAGATGAATCCCCTGGCTGATAAAGAAGTAGAGCCCGGCAGTGGGATGAAACATGCCGTCCATGCTCCAGCCGCCGTCATACAGGGCACGGGTGGGCAGGTTGGCCATCAGGGCGCCAAAGGCGATCGGCAGCAGCAATAACGGTTCATACTGCTTCTTGACGGCCAGATAGAACAACAACCCGCAAATGGCCCACATGATCAGCATTTTTCCGTTAATATACTGAAATCCGGTGTCATGGATAAACATCTGCATGACGTCATTCAGGATGTTTGTCATGGCGCACTACCCCTCAATCTGCAGCAGGCTGCTTCCCTCATCCACCGCATCGCCAACCTTCACCAGCACCGCCCGCACCGTGCCGCCCACCGGTGCAACCACCGGGGTCTCCATCTTCATGGCATCCAGTACGATCACGGTCTGATTGACCGCTACAACATCTCCCGGCTTGACCAGACATTTGAAGACCAGACCGGCCATGGGACAGGAGACCAGGCAGCATCCCTCAGCAACCGGCGCTGCCGCAGGTCTGGAGGCTGCTGCAACCGGGGGCGGAGCTGTCTGCTGAACGTGTGGGGCCGGATGGGACAGAGACGCTGCCGCGACCGATGTTTCATCAAGTTCTTCAACCGTTACTTCGTACGCCTTGCCTTCCAGGGTAATTCTCAGCCTTTTCATGGTGTTGGGTCCTTTCGGAAAAATCTATTTCAGACGATGCGACTGCAGGTCGCTGCGCCCCTGCACAGCCCAGTTAAGGTCCTTGGCGGTCAGGGGACGGAAATGTTCGACCCGAACCGGTCTTTCCAGAACCGAAGTGGCTGCAGCCGTAAGCAGTACCACCAGCTGCTGGTCAGTCAGGCCGGGATGAATACCGGATGATGCAACCGGTTGTGATGGTATTGGTACGGCAATAGGAGCCGATGAGACTGACGAGGCTGTCCGCTCAAAAGACTTGATCAGTCGGCCGATGGCTGCACAGATCAGACTCAGGCCTCCCAGCACCACAATAACCACAATCAGGCCGGTCACCTGAAACTCCACCAGACTGCCTATGGTGTAGGGGGCCGCTTTGCCGTCCTTAGCCAGATACTGTTCGCCGGATTTGACCTGTGAGAGTTTTTTGAATGTCGCAGCTGACTGCTGTTGGGTTGCCTGCTGCTGCAAACGGGCCGCCTCTGCCTGTTCCCAGGTCTTGTACAGGACGGTACCGTCAGGCAGGACCTTAAAGACTGCAGGATTTTGAGGAACGCCGGCAGCGGGCTGTTCTGTTGGTAATGACATATCTAACTCCTTAAAAACGTGACGAGGAAGGCCGGATACAAGGCGCACGGAGCACAGCGACCGAGACATACCCGACAGGTAGGCGAGGGAGCGAGCACCGCGCAACGCCCTCACCCGGCCTTTGGCCACCCTCTCCCACACACGGGAGAGGGTTAAGCTTGCCCTTCTCCCTCTGGGAGAAGGGAGGGGATGAGGGACTGACGGCCTGCGCAGTAGTTTTTACAGCGGTATCAGACCATGCTTCTTGGCCGGCCTGCTCACCCGCTTGGTCAGCGATACCCGCAGGGCCAGCGAAACCCGGGTCCTGGTCTCGGACGGCTCAATCACATCAGTCACCATATCCCGTGATGCAGCCTGGTACGGCGTGGCAAAATGCTCCCGGTAGAAACGGATCAGTTCTGCGGCCTTCCGGCTTCGATCCGGCGCCGCCTCGATCTCTTTCTTGTAGATGATCCGGGCCGCACTCTCGGCCCCCATTACCGCAATCTCGGCGCAGGGCCAGGCAAAGATGAAATCAGCCCCCATATCCTTGGAACACATGGCCAGATAGGCCCCGCCGTAGGCCTTGCGCATGATGACGGTGATTTTGGGCACCGTAGCGGCTGCATAGGCAAACAGCATCTTGGCGCCGTGACGGATGATGCCGCCCCGTTCCTGGGCCAGCCCCGGCATAAAGCCGGGCACATCCACCAGATTTACCAGCGGTATGTTAAAGGCGTTGCAGAAACGGATAAAACGGGCAGCCTTGTCGGAGCTGTCGATATCAAGACAACCGGCCTTGAAGTTTGGCTGATTGGCCACAATACCGGTCACCATACCGCTGATCCGTGCAAATCCTACCACGATGTTGCGGGCGAAATCGCGGTGGACCTCCAGCCATTGTCCAGGGTCCACCAGTCGATCAATCACGGTATAGACATCAAAAGCGGCCTTGGGATCATCCGGCACCAGTTCGTTCATCCCCTCGTCACGCTCCAGCACAACCTCGGTAGGGATACTGTGGGGAGGGTCCTGCAGGTTGTTGAGCGGCAGGAAACTGATCAGCTGCTGGGCGATCTGCAGGGCATGGCGGTCATCTTCTGCAATAAAGTGGATATTGCCGCTGACACCGGCGTGGGCCTCGGCAGAGCCGTACTGCTCGATCGGGGCTACCTGACCGGTGGCCGCCTTGATCACTTCCGGGCCGCAGATGAACATACTGGAGTTGGTGCGGGTCTGAATCAAAAAGTCCATCAGGGCCGGACTGTAGGCAGCCCCACCGGCACAAGGGCCGGCTATGATGGCGATCTGGGGCACCACCCCGGAGGCAGCCACGTTGTGATAGAAGACCAGACCGTAGCCGGACAGGCTGTGAATCGCCTCCTGTATCCGGGCGCCGCCGGAGTCGTTGATCGCCACCACCGGGATACCGGTTTCACAGGCAATATGCATGATGTCACGAATCTTTTTGGCGTGCATCTGGCCCAGTGCCCCGCCGCCCACGGTAAAGTCCTGGCTGTAGACGGCAACCGGACGGCCGTCAATCGTGCCGGTACCGCTGACCACCCCGTCACCGGGCATAAACTTGTCGGCAAACTCAGGCATATGGCAGGCATGGTTGACATGCATGCCGAACTCGCAAAATGATTCACGGTCAAACAGCAGCTCCACCCGTTCGCGGGCGCTCAACCTGCCCTGGGCGTGCCGTTTCTGCATCTTTTCCATGCCACCGCCGGCCAGCGCTTCTGCACGACGCTGACGCAGTTCATCAAGCAACTCCTGTTTAATAGCCATGGGACAACTCCTTACAGCTGATTCAAATACTCCGGATAACTATAACTATAGAACCATCCGGCAGCTTTGCAAGTATACCGGCAACAAAAAACAGTTTTGCCGCACCAATCATATGACACAAGGGATCTTCATACAGTGAATTGATTCTGTCGTTTCTGACACAAATGTAAGGATTCAGTCAGTTGTCAAGTTACTGCAATCCTGTTACAAACGATCTACCAAGGAGAATGCCATGCGCGTTCTGGTCGTAGAAGATGAACAAAAAATAGCCGATGCCCTGAAGCTGGGGCTTGAGTCAGAAGGGTATCAGGTAGTTGCCGTTTCCAACGGCGAAGAGGGATTTTTCTGCCTGAACCTTGAACCGTTTGATCTGATGCTGCTGGATCTGATGCTGCCGGGCCGGGACGGCCTGGAGATATTGAAAACCATCCGGGACAAGGGCTTTTCCCTGCCGGTGCTGGTGCTGACCGGACGGGATACGGTGGAAGACCGGGTATTGGGCCTGGACAGCGGCGCTGACGACTACCTGGTCAAGCCGTTTGCCTTTCCTGAACTGCTGGCACGGATGCGACTGCTGCTGCGCCGCGGCAAGCATGAAGCTGATCGGCCACTGGCACTGGCTGATCTTGAGCTGAACAGCACCATCCATCAGGCCCAACGGAGCGGCCAGCCGCTGGATCTGACCTCACGCGAATTTGAACTGCTTGAATATCTTCTTAAACACCAGGGACATGTTGTTTCCCGCGAGATGCTGGCCCATGATGTCTGGAAGGTACGGGAACGTTCCACCCCGCTGGATAACGTGATTGATGTCAACATTGCCCGTCTGCGCCGCAAGGTGGACGGCCCCTACCCGCTCAAGCTGATCCGCACTATCCGCGGCGTCGGCTTCATGGCAACAGCCACCAACGATGAACATCCGCCGGCTGAGTAACATCCGCCTCCGCTTTACCCTGCTGTACGGTGCCGCCCTGGTGGCGACCGTGCTGCTATTCTCCATCGGCATCTACATCTTTGTACAAAGGATGCTGATCAGCCAGATTGATAATCACCTGCGCAAGGATCTGGCCACTGTCGGCGAGTACCTGCAACATGACTGGGAAGGTCTGGAGAATCTTGCCGGCATGGGACCGGTACACCTGTTCCGGGTACGGGACGGCAACCGCGACTTGATAAGTTCAATTGAATGGGAAAACGCCAAACTTGATCAGCTTGTGGATGGCGGTGATCTTGCATCAACACCGCGGGTAATCACCTTAGCGGACAAACGGCTGTTTCGGATTCAAAGCAGGCTGTTTGCCATTGGCGACAAACTCTATCAGGTGGTGGTTGCCCATGAACAGGGCAATTACCAGCGTACCCTCAACACCCTGGCACTGATCATCCTGATCGCCCTTCCGGTCTCCGTCATACTCTCACTGGTGGTGGGCTATCTGATTGCAGGCAGGGTGCTTGCACCGGTCAACGCAATTGCTGACAAGGCGCGCGAAATCAGTGCAGAGAACCTCTCGGAACGGTTACCGGTTGACACAGACAACAATGAATTCAGCAGGCTGGCCGGTATCTTCAATCAAACCTTCAGCAGGCTGGAAAGCTCCTTTGAGCGGATGCGACGCTTTACCAGTGATGCCTCCCATGAGTTGCGCACCCCTTTGACCGCCATCCGCAGCATTGGTGAAACAGCCCTGCAGAAGCAGAATTTGAATACAGAATGCACAGAGGTCATCGGTAGTATGCTGGAGGAGACCGACCGGCTGGTGCAGACCGTAGAATCTTTACTGCTTCTGAGCCGGGCGGACAGCAGCGCCATCCAGAAGGAACCGGTCGAGATCGGTGACCTGCTTGCGGATGTGGTTGAGTTTCTATCGGTACTTGCTGAAGACAAGCACCAGCAGATTATCTTTGAGCGAAACACCAGCCTGAGCATTCCGGCCGATGTCTGCATGCTGCGACGGGCCTTTCTGAACCTGGTGGATAATGCCATTAAATATTCACCTGATCATACACACATCACCGTTCGTTTCCATCAGGATAGAGCGGACCAGTCCGCTGTTGTTGAGGTGGATGATGCCGGTCCCGGTATCCCGGACCATGAAAAACCGCATGTCTTTGACCGGTTCTACCGGATCGACAATGGGCGCGCCCGTCAAAAAGGAGGCACCGGTCTGGGACTTTCCATAACCAGGGCCTCAGTTGAGGCCCATGGCGGTACCGTCAGCATCCATGACGCCCCTGACGGTGGCGCACTGTTCAGGGTAATATTCCCGTCACCGAAGCAAAACCATTGATTCCTGCACTATCTTGCATGGTATAACAGCGCCATGATACCTTCTCCCCCTTGTTCAGAAACGACTCCGCTGCTTCAGCTTCAGCACCTGACAACGGCCGGAAACGGTCTGACAGACATCACCTGTTCATGTCAGGCCGGTGAATTAATCGCGGTTATCGGCCCGTCCGGTGGCGGCAAAAGTTCCCTGATCAGGCTGATCAATCGTCTGGGGGACCCAACAGAGGGACAGATCCTTCTGGCAGGTCAGGATATCCGCGACCTGCCACCTCCCCTGCTGCGGCAACGGGTGGGGATGATGCTGCAAAAGGCCTTCATGTTTGAAGGAACCGTACTGGCAAACCTGCAGCAGCCGTTCAGATACCGTAAAGAGCCGTTGCCCGGCGCAGATCACCCGGATCTGCTGCGCTGCATCGGGCTTGCCCGGCTCGCTCCCCACTATCTGACCAGAGATGCCCGTACCCTCTCGGGCGGTGAGCAGCAACGGGTAAATCTGGCCCGGGCCTTGATCAGCAGGCCGGAACTGCTGCTGCTGGACGAACCGACCAGCGCCCTTGACCGCCCTACCACTGACAGCCTGGGTCAGACCCTGCAGGAGATCTGCCGATCAGAACAGACGGCCATGATTGTAGTGACCCATGACCTGCGCCTGGCCCGGCGTATCAGCGATCAGCTGCTTTATATGGAACAGGGGCGGATTGTTGAGGCGGGCAGAACTGCAGAGCTGTTTGCGCAGCCGCAGAG
>CAZOTC010000060.1:0-13133 GCA_964582605.1 uncultured Geobacter sp.
GGTGATGATGCCGCTGTCGGCCGCCTTGACCGCCTCGGCAATCCGGTTGCCTTCCAGAAATGATGAGGTGGTGCAGGAAAAAGCCACAATATCAGGTTTGCGGCGCAGCACCTCGTTCACCAGCTCCTGCTGCGTCAGCGGGGTGGCATAGCAGTCAATGATCTCAACAGGCACCCGGTGTTTTTCCAGCCAGGCAGCAATGGAAAGGATGCCCAACGGCGGCATGACATTAAAGATGGTGGTGATATCCTGCATTCCCGGCATCCAGTTGCTGCCGTGGGGATGGATAAAAAGAATCTTCATGTGTGATCCTCGGTTCGGTTTATGACGATTTGTCAACGACTATTACAAAATATCAGATAGATGGGAAGCTTGTTCTGTTTGAGTGTCCTGCTTCGTACTATTCTGGATCAAATTGTTGCTTGTTTGTTTGAAAATGATTTTCAAAATATACTTGACCAGGTTTTGTTTGTTTTGCTATTGATAATACAAATCAGATAGTGGAGGCGCTATGATTTTGGAAAAGAAAAAAAACTTCAACGCCTTTGCCGCCAGACAAGGGCTTCGTTCAACCCGTCAACGTGATGTTATCCTGGATGTTTTTCTTTCTACCCATGAACACTTGAGCGTTGAAGAGTTGTACCTGAAAGTCAGGGCATCCAATCCCGGAATAGGGCAGGCCACGGTGTATCGAACCCTCAAGTTGTTTGTTGAAGCCGGGCTGGCTCGAGAAATGGCCCTTCCTGATGGTCAGACTCGTTATGAACACCAGTTGGCCGGAGAGCACCATGACCATCTGATCTGTACCCGTTGCAATGCGATTATTGAGTTTGAGGATGAAACCATCGAGCGCCTGCAGCAGGAAATCGCCCAGAGGCACGGATTTGTATTAACCAGCCATAAGATGCAGTTGTGCGGCATCTGTCCGGCCTGCAGCAATAAGTAAGCGTGAAATTGCCTTTCAACAGAAGGAAGAGATAGATGTCTGCCTTGAATGCTTCAGCTGAACCCGCCCAGACCCTACGCCGTGTAGCGCTGGTTGGAAACCCCAATGTGGGTAAGAGTGTACTGTTCAATGCCCTGACCGGCAGCTACGTGACGGTTTCAAACTATCCGGGCACTTCGGTAGAGGTTTCCCGCGGTAGCACGGTTATTAACGGTCAGCCTTGGCAGGTAATTGACACCCCAGGCATGTACGCAGTGCATACGATTACCGAGGAGGAGCGGGTTGCCCGCGAGATTCTGCTGAACGAAAAGCCTGATGTGGTGCTGCATGTGCTGGATGCCCGTAACCTTGAGCGGATGCTGGCCATGACCATTCAGTTGATCGAGGCCGGGCTGCCGGTGGTGCTGGTGGTGAACATCATGGATGAGGCAGAGCGGATGGGACTCTCGTTCAACCTGCCTTTGTTGCAGGAGCGCCTGGGTATTCCGGTGATTGGCGCGGCAACGGCACGCAAGCGGGGGGTAGAGGAGATTCGTACCGCGATTGATCGGCTTGGTACCAGTTGCGGTTTGCCGATCAGTTACAGTCGACTTCTGGAGCGTGATATCGCCGAGGTGTCTCGCCTGATGCAGGGTGAGTATGTCCTTTCCCGTCGGGCTCTGGCCTTGTTGCAGCTGCAGGGTGATGAGGAAGTTGCCGGTATCGTTCAGCAAGAGGAAGGGAACCGCTATCCCGCTCTGGCGGAAAAGGTCCGTGAGATAGCATTTGAGCGAAGGGAATCGTTTCATCTTGATCTCTCCATGGAGCGTAAGGAGATTGTGAACCGTCTGGTACGCGGGGTGATCATGCTGCCGGACAAACGTCGTGAAACCTGGGGCAGCAGGCTGTCCCGCCTGGCTGTGCAACCGTTAACCGGCCTGCCGTTGCTGCTGCTGACGCTCTATTTTGGACTTTACAAGTTCGTGGGTGATTTTGGCGCCGGTACCCTGGTTGATTTTCTTGAGGGGACGTTGTTTGAAGAGCTGTTTAACCCCTGGATCAGCGGATTGATCAACGGCTGGGTGCCCTGGTGGTGGCTGCAGGAGTTGCTGGTTGGTGAGTACGGCATTCTTACCCTGGGTCTGCGTTATGCGGTGGGAATTATCCTGCCGATTGTGACCACCTTTTTTATCTTTTTTTCCATTCTGGAGGATGCCGGTTATCTGCCACGGCTGGCCCTGCTGGTGGACCGGATCTTCAAGTGGTTTGGGTTGTCCGGCCGGGCAGTGATTCCGATGGTGCTTGGTTTTGGCTGCAGTACCATGGCCACCATGGTGACCCGTACCCTTGAAACGGTCAGGGAACGGGTTATTGCAACGTTACTGCTGGCCCTGGCAATTCCCTGTTCTGCGCAACTGGGGGTGATTCTGGCGCTTTTGTCGCAGACACCGGGGGCGCTTTTGGTCTGGATCGTCAGTATGGCGCTGCTGCTGGTGCTGGTGGGTATTCTGGCCGGGCGTCTGATGCCGGGTGAAGCACCGATGTTCTATATGGAACTGCCGCCGATGCGGCTGCCGCAGCTTTCCAATGTCCTGACCAAAACCTACACCCGGATGCAGTGGTACTTTCTTGAGATTCTGCCCCTGTTCATACTGGCATCGGTCCTGCTCTGGCTGGGCAAAATAACCAACAGCATGGAACGGCTGATCAGTTTCATGAACCCGCTGATGACGGCGATCGGTCTGCCTCGGGATGCGGCGGTGGCGTTCATATTCGGTTTCTTCCGGAGGGATTACGGCGCTGCCGGTCTATATGATCTGCAGGCAAAGGGGTTGCTGGATGGCCGTCAGCTGACGGTTGCTGCGGTTACCCTGACCCTGTTCATCCCTTGTGTCGCGCAGTTCCTGATGATGCTTAAGGAGCGGGGCTGGAAGGTTTCGTTGGCAATTTTCTGTTTTGTCAGTCTGCTGGCCTTTGGCAGCGGTTTTCTGCTCAATCAACTGCTGCTGTCAACACACCTGTTGGGGTAATATGCTATGATCTGCGGATTTTGCGGACATACCTTTGACGAATCACAGGTGACCCAGGCCAGCTGCGGTGCCTGTGCGGGCGGGTGCCATGGTATACACTGTCCCCGCTGCGGCTACAGGAATGTTCAGGAGCCTGCCTTCCTGAAGCGATTGAAAACCATGGTGACACGAACGATAAAGGAGCCGGAAGAATGAAACTCTCGGAACATGCAGAAGAGATCCTCGAGGCGATGTGGATCGCCATTGAAGAGGAAGGGGCCGCTTTCTACGATCCTGCCAGAATGGAGCTTGCGTCTGATGATGCCGGTTGCCGGGAGTTGACGGCACATTCGCTGGTTGAGCTGCGTAACGGTATGCTCTACTTCCGTCAGGAAGGGCGCGAGGAGGGGAGAAAAACCATCCGGCGACACCGTCTGGCCGAACGGCTGATGATGGATGTCTTCAATATCAAGGGGGAGGAGGGGGACGACAAGGCCTGCCAGTTTGAGCACCTGTTGAATGAAGGGGTGGACACCAAGCTCTGTACCATGCTGAATCATCCGGCCACCTGCCCCCATGGCAAGCAGATTCCGCCAGGTGAGTGTTGTCTGGAGGCCCGGCAAAAAGGTGATCTGGGCGTTGTGCCGCTGACCGAGTTCAAGACCGGGCAGGAGGGGGAAATCGCCTACCTCCAGACCGACGACAACAAGAAGATGCAGAAGCTGATGGCCATGGGGGTGCTGCCCGGTAATCGGATCATGCTGGTACAGTCCTTTCCCTCCTACATCTTCAGGGTGGGTTTCTCTGAATTTGCCATAGATACCGCCCTGGCACGGGAAATTTTTGTCAGAAAGCCGCAGCTCTGATTGACAAGCATCAGCCTGTCCAGCTAAAATTACCAATTATTTCTGTGTACGAAAGGCTGTTATGAAGATCTTGGTCCTTCTTGGCGACGGCATGTCCGATGAACCATGTGCAGAATTAGATGGAAAGACCCCTTTGCAGGCTGCTCAGACTCCCAACATGGATAAAATGGCACAGACAGGGCAGGTGGGGCTGGCACACACCGTGCCGGACGGCCTGCCCCCAGGTAGCGATGTTGCCAACCTCTCGGTATTCGGCTATGACCCCCGTACCTGCTACACTGGCCGTTCTCCGCTTGAAGCGATCAGTATGGGGGTTGAGCTTGGTCCCCATGATGTGGCCTTCAGGATGAATCTGGTCACCCTGACTCCTCACAACGGCAAGATTTACATGGAGGATTTTTCTGCCGGCCATATCGGTAGCGACGAATCCCACCAGTTGATTGCCACCCTGCAGGCTGAACTGGGGGATGAGCAGTTTGAGTTCCATCCCGGCGTCGGCTATCGCCATCTGCTGGTCTGGCGTAACGGCAAGGATACCATGAGTGCCACTCCTCCCCATGACATCAGCGGTAAAAAGGTGCTTGACTATCTGCCCAAGGGGGAGGGCGCAGCTGAATTGATCAATCTGATGAATTCATCACAGATGGTACTGCACAACCATCCGATCAATAAGCAACGGGAAGCACGCGATGACCTGCCGGCAACCTCTATCTGGCTCTGGGGACATGGCAAGTCGCCGGTATTGCAGCCGTATCAGGAGAAGTTCGGTCTCTCGGGCGCGGTGATCTCTGCGGTTGACCTGATGAAAGGGATCGGCCTGTGTGCCGGACTTGAGGTGATCAATGTGCCCGGTGCTACCGGCTATATCGACACCAATTACAAGGGTAAGGCTGAGGCTGCCCTGGAGGCCCTGCAGCGGCTTGATTTTGTATATGTGCATGTGGAGGCGCCGGACGAGGCATCACACAGCGGCAATCTACAGCATAAGATCAAGGCGATTGAGGACTTTGACAATCTTGTGGTGGGGACGGTGCTGGCAGGTGCGGAGCGGTTCGACGACCTGCGGATTATCTGCTGTCCTGATCATCCTACGCCGGTGAAGAAAATGACCCATACCAGTGATCCGGTGCCGTTTATCGTCTACCGCTCCGGGCTGACAAACGGCAACGGCGCTGTCTCCTACGATGAAGTTCAGGCAAAGGCAACCGGGCTGGTTCTGCCTGAAGGATCTCAGCTGATGGAGCTGGCAACCGCCTGACCTCTGCTGTATCGAGCAGTTACGGCACGGTGTCTGATTGGCACCGCGCCTTTTTTATTCTGTGCCGTAGTTGTCAATCAGGTAGCGTGCGATACTGCGGCCGGCAGGGAGTGACGGCAGTGAGCCGATCGTGAACCAGCGGGCATCATCGATCTCCTTGCCGTCAACCTTGATGTCACCTGAAGCGTATTCAGCAACAAACCCGACCATCAGCTGCGATGGAAACGGCCAGGCCTGACTGGCCACATAGCGGATATTCCTGATGCTGACACCGGTTTCCTCCAGTGCCTCACGTATGGCGCATTCTTCCAGAGATTCACTGACATCCAGAAAACCGGCCACCAGACTGTAACGCCCCGTCGGCCATTCTGGTTTGCGAATGAGCAGCAGTTGGTCATCCCGCCGGATCAGCACAATCGCGCAAGGGTGAATATTGGGGTAGTGTTCATATCCGCAGCCGATACACTTCTTACCCCAGCTTTCCTGCAGTTGTTCCAAGGTCTCACCGCAACATGCGCAGTAACGACTCATCCGTTGCCAGTGCAGCAACTGTTTGCCGACACCGGCAATGCTCATCAGATCCGGAGCTATCCTTTCCCTGAAGGCATTAAACGGTTCAGATACCAGCTCTGTTGGTATCTGAAGGTCGGAAGGGACTGCAACAGCCCGCACCGGTCGCCCCCTGAACGAGGCAAAAGCAGCGGGAGGATGCTCGAGATCAAGCCAGGCAGGGCAGGTGCCTTCCGGAAGCAGGAGCTGGTCACCCAGATCTCGCATCAAGACGGCCCCCCCCTGCAACAGTACCCATACCCCATCCCTATCAGCCGGATGCTGTGGTGTCGCATGCAGTTCAAACCCGTCCGGCAGGGCCTGACGATTAAACGGCAGGTTAACGGTTTCCGGATATGGCAGGTGAAGAGCGTGACTTGCAGGTGCCGATTGGCGTTTCAGGGCTGCAACAGTACCGGGATGTTTGCAGGCGGCACTGAATGAAGAATGGGACATGTGTGTACTCCTTTTAAGCCGGGACTCTGTCCAGTGATAGCAGACTGTCTGATTGTTTTACAGAAAAAACAGAATAAGATTAGATTACAGCCATCACTTACTGCTTGACCTTCAGCTTAAAGCCCGTACAATCGGGTCATGCTTTTTCCGAACCTGCGTACATCCCTTTCTGTCCGGCGTTCTGTCCTCTGGCTTGTTTCCTGTTGCGTCATTGCACTGCTTGTCTGGTATCTGGTGCTGCTGAACCTTGTTGCTGGTGAGGCAACCCGTGTCTATGCTCTTACCGTCCCGAAGGGAGCCGGTTTTTCTTCGGTGGCCAGGGAGCTGCATCAGGCCGGTGTGATCCGCAGCAGTCTTCATCTAAGGCTGGTAGCCCGTTTGAAGGGGCTTGATCACAGGATACAGGCCGGTGACTACCGGATTTCGGCAGCCATGCGTCCTGTAGAGATTCTTGAAAAGCTGGCAAACGGGCAGACGGACGCCTGCAAGTTTACCCTCCCTGAGGGGTACTCAACCTATCAGGCTGCAGAGTTGCTTCAAAAACAGGGGGTGTTTGACAGCACAGCATTTCTTGCGGCCTGTAGTGACCGTAATCTGCTGGCAAAGCTCGGGATCAGAGCGAAGAGTGTGGAAGGGTACCTGTATCCGGGGACCTATTCAATCGGTTTTCAGATGGATGAAGCCGGTTTGATAACCGAGATGGTGCGTGAGTTCAGGCATCGGACCGACAGCCTGAAACCACAGATCGATGCAACCGGCAGATCGCTGGATCAGGTGCTTGTGCTTGCTTCAATGGTTGAACGTGAGGCGGTGTCAGCAGAGGAAAAGCCTTTAATCGCCTCGGTTTTTTTGAACCGGCTGAGGATAGGGATGCCGCTGCAAAGCGATCCTACCGCCATCTACGGGGTGCGTGTGTTTGGCGGTACGGTAACCAGGCAGGATGTGCAACGCAACAGTCCTTACAATACCTACCGGATCAAGGGGTTGCCACCAGGTCCGATAGGTAACCCCGGGCTTGAAGCCCTGCAGGCAGTACTGCAACCGGCAAAAACAGACTACCTCTATTTTGTAGCGCGCATGGACGGTACGCACCAGTTTTCCCGTTCGCTGGAAGAGCATAATCAGGGAGTGAACCGGTTTTTGAAAAAGGGTAAAAGAAAGGCAGGCGGGTAGTATACAGTCACGCCCGTCCCTGCTTCATATCTTCAGATCATGTTTTTATTCAGCTGTAATCCCGTCAGCATCCTCAATGATAATCTCGAGTTCAGCCAGGGCTACCTCTTTTAATCCCAGAAAGTGTGCTTCAGGAGCAGAAAAAATGGCGATGGAAGGGTCAGCCGGCTGGAGGGACCGCCCCAATTTTTTGCAGGCCAGGTTTGACAGGCGAACCGCAACCAGCAGGATGTTGCCGGTATCAAACTGCTCTTTATGGTGGCTGCGGGCGATGTCGCAGTAAAAATCAGGAAAGTTCCAAGCTGACATCAGATTATAGCCGACTTCTTCATGCATCGCTTCGATTATCTCATTGATCAGCTGATCTGAGAAGTGCACGGTAGTTTCCCTGTTCTTGAGGATATCGTCAAGAACCTTCAAGAGCGCCAGGCTGCCGATGTCATGCATCAGTCCACCCATAAACGCCTCGGCGGCCATGCCGGGGTATCCTGCCTTGCGGATCAGCCATTTGGCGCCGACACCACATGCCAGTGCATGTCCCCAGAGCCCGTGCATCATCCGGTTGAGGGTTTCGTTAGGCGAGTTGTAAAATTCAAACTGGGAGGCCAGCATGGCCATGTTGGCAATCTCCTGGGCGCCCAGTCTGATGATCGCATCCTTGATGGTTGAAATCTTGCTCAAGCCTGCATAATAGGACGAGTTGGCAACCTTCAAAACCCGTCCTGACAGGGACTGGTCTTCGCTGATCAGCTCAATCACATCGTCAATCTCAAAGCTGCGCGAAGACAAAAGCTGTTGCAGTTTCACCGCCACTGTATGGAAAACCGGCAGCTCCTGCAGGTTTCCTTCAAGACGTTCCTGTATCAGTCGTATCAGTGGTTTCTCAGATGTCATCGCTGTACTCCCAGAATCCTGCGTAACTCATGTAGCGGCCGTGGCTTACCCAGTCGAGGCAGGTCGGTTATAATCTCCTGCATGGATACCAGCCCGCGTGAGCCTTTGACCAGACCGTCTTCCATCAGGGTTACCATGCCGGATGTCTCAACACTTATCTTGCGGATCTCGTAGGAGCCTTTATGGTCAAGGATGGCATCCTTGACCATCTCGTTCATGACCAGCAGTTCAAAGATTGCTACCCGTCCCCTGTATCCGCTGAAACGACAGTTTTTGCAGCCCCGCCCAAGTTTAAATTCAGCCCCCTGCAGATCAGCAGGGGCAAGTCCCAGACGGCTGAGGTCAAGCGGTGTGGGGACATACGGTTCTGCACATTCGGGACAGACCCTGCGCAGCAGACGCTGGGCAACAATGCAGACCACCGTCGAGGAGATCAGGAACGCCTCGATGTTCATGTTCAGAAGGCGGATCAGGCCGCCGATAGAGTCCTCGGTGTGAAAGGTTGTCAGCACTTTATGTCCGGTCAGGGCGGCCTGAATAGCGACCTCTGCCGAGAACTGGTCGCGAATTTCTCCAAGAACGATGACATCCGGATCCTGCCGCACGATGTGCCGCAGCGTCTCTTCGAAGGTCACACCGATTTTCGGATTGATTGAACACTGGGAGATGCCGTCAATCACATATTCAACCGGATCTTCGGCCGTAACGATACTGGTGTTGATGTTGTTAAGGTGATTGACGCAGCCGTAAAGAGTAGTGGTCTTGCCTGAGCCGGTCGGGCCGGTGACGATCATGACCCCAGTGGGGACCTCCAGTGCATCATAGATGAAATGTTCCAGCATGCGGGGGGCCATGCCGATTTCTTTGATATCAAGTACGGTACCCTTGTTGTTCAGCAGACGCAGCACGACTTTTTCACCATAAATGGTAATGAAGAATGATACCCGCATATCAAGATTGATACCATGCTTGCGGCTGGGAAACAGGAAGCGCCCATCCTGATGACGCCTTTTTTCCGCAATGTCAGCCTGGGACATGACCTTGATCCGCGCTATCAACTGGGGGGCAATATCCTTGGGATAGTCTTTGTAATGTCCCATCACGCCGTCGCGACGGAAACGGACCCTGAGCCGGTCCTTCTGAGGCTCAATATGAATATCGCTGGCCTGTTCTTCAATAGCATCCTCAACCAGCAGGTTGATCATGCCGATGATGGTGTTTTCGTCAGCTGCCACGGTCTGACCGGCATGTTCGATGGCCGCCAGAGCCTCTTTCAACGATTTTTTCGAGCAGATGGCCGGAATAAACGTGCCGAGATGAGCTGCAACAACATCACGGGCCCGTTGATCAAGAGGGTCGGCAAAGGTAACCACCAGTTCTTCACCCTGACGATAGAGCGGCAGGACACTGAACTGTTGACAGATGTTGAGTGGCAGACGTGCCAGCAATGTCTTGTCAATCCTGACAAAGTCAGGATCGATCAAGGGATAGCCCAACTGGTAGGAGAGGGTCTCGAGCAGCTTTCGTTCTTCGATGAAGCCGTTATCAACCAGGACATCACCCAGACGCCGGTTACCTTGGGATTCTTTCTGGATAGCCAGAGCCTGCAGCAGGTCTGCTTCACGCAGGTAACCGAGTTCGAGTAGAAGGTCGCCTATTCTGAGATTCAGCTGGTGTTTGCGCAGGGTGGTCTGTAACTGTTCCTGGGAGATCAGGCCGAGTTCCAGCAGGGTGTCCAGCATGGTCTGGGGTGTGGTCAGTTTACTGTAGACCCGGACTGCATAGGAGAGTTGTTCATTGGTGATCGCGCCGTCTTTAACCAGCAGCGTAGGTATGGTGCCGATCTTGATTTCAGGCGCTTTTTTTGTAGTGTGGGAAGAAGATGAACTCATGAAGACGCACTTTACAGGCCTTTAAGAAAAATGCAAATACATTTTACAATAAATCTGCCTTGTTTTTAGTCAGTTACACCTCTAAATGTCATACGGTGAATCGGGCACGGGCCATGTTGTCGTAAGGCAGCAAGGTGCATGGCACTGCCATATCCCTTGTGCCTGGCAAAACCGTACTCAGGATAGTGGCGGTCATAGTCAAGCATCATACGATCACGGGTGACTTTGGCGATGATGGAAGCAGCAGCAATCGAGGCGCTGAGGCTGTCTCCCTTTTTGATGGTCTTTTGCGGCAGCGGGGAATCGATGGTGGATATGCCGTCAATCAGGAGATAGTCGGGGGGCGGAGCCAGTTGCAGTACAGCAGACAGCATTGCCTGACGGGTTGCCTGCAGGATGTTGATCTGATCTATCACCGCTGCTTCGACAAGGCCGACACCAACAGTAACAGCCGTGTTTGTAATCCTGTCAAACAGCTGTTCCCGCTGTTTTTCCGACAGCTTCTTGGAGTCGTTGACCCCTTCAAGCAGTTGGTCGGGGTGCAGTATCACAGCAGCAGCCACAACAGGCCCGGCCAGTGGACCGCGGCCTGCCTCGTCAATACCTGCTATCCTGCAATACCCCTTCAGACGGAACAGCTGTTCAAAGTGATAGAGGTCGGGTAATGGGGAACTGAACAGTGTCTGTTGCATGGTCATGAAAAAAGCCCCGCTTTGCAGCGGGGCCTTCGGTCTGAATCAAGCCTGGCCGGGAACGTATTTGCGCTCACGAATCCGGGCTGCTTTGCCCTTGAGCTTACGCAGGTAATACAGTTTTGCACGGCGTACGTGACCACGGGTGACCACTTCGATTTTCTCGATAACGGGTGAGTGAAGCGGAAAAACCCGCTCAACGCCGATTCCGTTTGAAATCTTGCGTACGGTGAAGGATTCACGGATGCCACCGTTCTGGCGGCAGATAACAACACCTTGGTAGGCCTGAATCCGCTGTTTGTCGCCTTCCACAATCTTCACGTGTACCTTGACGGTATCACCGGTCTTGAAAACCGGGGTATTCTTTTTCATCTGGTCAAATTCAAGCAAGTCAATGGTGTTCATGGTGCATGTTCCTCCTCAGAAATAACCTTCTTCAGGTTTCGTTATCGTTAATAGGTTCCCAGCAATCGATCCAACATTATAGCAAGAGCTGAACGGACAGGTAAATGATTGTAACTGCCGATCCCTTCAATCGGTTCAAGAATGATATCTGCCTGCTCAAATAGTTCGTCAGCCAGACCCCAACCGGTTCCAAGCACCAAAAGATACTGACGGTCGTTGTTCCGGACCATCCGGCGCAGTGCTGAAAACTGAAGGGCGCCAGCTCTTCTGGCTGCTCCGGTCACAATGGTACTTACCGGCAGCTGGTGCTCTGAACCCTGTTGCAGGTCCTGCACTGCAGCTTGCAGGTTCGGCACGCTCCTGACGATTGAAAGGGCTTCACGTCTGTCAGGGTTATATGCTGCTCCCCATCCTGCATCCCAATGAGTTATAATCCGCTGAATGAGCTGTTGTTGCTCAACAGAGGGGGTGATCAGGTAGTAACGGGACAGGCCGAATGTCCGGCAGGTCCGGGCGATGTCGTGAATGTCAAGGTTGGTGAATGCCGTGGTGACTACCTGACGATGCTTGTTATAGACCGGGTAGTGCACCAGCGCAACCGCAAGATTAGTTGACATCTGCGACCTCAAGTGAACGTAAAAAGAGCTGGTCTCTTGCAGTCAAACCGGCAGCAGTCAACAGGTCAGGCCGTTCTTCAATAGTCCGCTTCAAGGCCTGCTCGCGCCGCCATCGCGCAATCTCTGCGTGATGGCCGGAAAGCAGTACATCCGGTACCGGCATGTCCATAAAGACAGGAGGTCTGGTAAATTGCGGATATTCAAGCAGACCATCACTAAACGAGTCAGTCAGGGCAGATTCGTCTGAGCCAAGTACCCCCGGTATCAGCCGTGTTACGGTATCAACAACTACCATGGCAGCAAGTTCACCACCGGACAAAACATAATCACCAAGTGACAGCTCGTAGTCAACATAGCGTTGTCTTACCCGGTCATCAATCCCTTCGTAACGGCCACAGATCAGTATCAGACCTGAGTGGCAGGAAAGCTCACGGGCCAGTTGATGATTGAGTCGTTTGCCTTGTGGTGTTGTCAAAAGAACAGGTGCTTCAGGGTTCAGAAGCCGGACCGCTTCAATTGCAGCTGCCAGAGGTTCCGGTTTCATCAGCATACCTGCTCCGCCGCCATAGGGTGCATCATCTACGGTTTGATGACGGTCAAGTGCATAGTCACGGATCTGGTGCAGGGTGATGGTAATCAGCCCTTTATCCTGCCCCCTGCGGATGATGCTCTCATCAAATGGCCCCCGAAACATATCAGGGAAGAGGGTCAGAATGTCAAACCTCATAGATCAAGCAAACCTTCCAGAGGTGTGATCAACATGGTGCGTGACTGCAAATCTACACTGTTGATTACGGAGGCTATAGCCGGAATCAGATGCTCACGACCGGTTTCCTGATTCCTGACCAGATAGACATCGTTGGCTCCGGTTTCAAGGATCTCTGTTAAGGTTCCCAGTGCTCGACCGTCAGTCGTCAGCACCGTCAACCCCATCAGGTCGTGCCAGTAGTACTCACCATCTGCAGTAGCCGGCAACTGGTCCCTGTGCAGCAGCAGTTCATGACCAATCAGTTCCTGGGCCTCGTCAATGGAGGTAAAGCCTTCCAGAGTCAGCAGGATTTTGTTGCCATGGCTGGAAACCCTTGTAAGCCTGACCTGACGACTGCTGCCTGATTTAGACCGAAGCAGTACCTGAACCGCTGACTGCAGGCTTGCAATGTTCCCTGAATACGAGTGTAACCGTACCTGACCTTTGATACCGTGGGTGCCGCTGATATGGCCGACGGCAATCAGGTGCTGTTGAGCTCCATCCATTTTATTCTACAATCTTCAGAATTGCCTTCTTGTTGTCCCGGGTGGCAACGGCATTCAAAAGAGTCCGGATTGCTTTTGCGGTCCGCCCTTCCTTGCCGATGATCCGTCCCATATCTTCCTTGGCCACGGACAGTTTGATTACC